>NZ_JBDOBO010000002.1:0-57646 GCF_047723935.1 Gluconobacter sp. | reverse complement strand
CCTTGGGGGCAACCCCCCCCCGCCCGCGGCCCCGCCCCCTAGCACAACAATAATTTTCCACAAACCCCCGGGGCAAGCATGAACAGAAAACGGCCGCCCCTGTGGGAGGCGGCCGCCATTTTTCCCCGAAAGGGAAAAGATGATTACTTCTTCTCGCCGCAGACGTACGAGTTGATTTCTGCGCCTAGCGGAATTTCGGTAACTTTCGGCGTGTTCCAAGCCATGGCTGTTCTCCTAGCTCCAGGTTCGCCAGCAGGGCAGACCCCCACCAGCTCTGATCATTATTTAGTTACCTCTTCCCACTGGAGTTCAAGAGGGTTTTTGGGCAGAACACGCAACTGTGTCCTCTGTCAGGGCTTTTACCCTGACGTCACCCTTCTCCGCTTCAGGCGTCAAACATGTCCGGCCGTCCGACAGAGCCTTCCGCAGTTTCCAGCCAGAAAGCCTCTCTTCCGCCGGAAGAGGATGCATCCGGCCCAAGTTGGCCCCCTCCGCGGGATAATGATGAACTGCCAGATCCGACGCTCGACCGTAACATATTACGTCAGCACCTGAACGTCCGGGACATCTGCGTTCTGATTCTGACAATTCTGGCCGTATTCTACTCTCTATACTTCACAGCCCCCATTCTTCTGCCGTTCGTGTTCGCACTGGTCGTCAATCTGATGATGATTGCCCCCATGCGCTTCCTTCGGCAGAGGCTTCATCTTCCCAAACATCTGGCTGCCCTTTTGTTGATCGTTGCCATGTTTGGCGTGGTTGGAGGGATTGCGACCACGATTTCAGTCCCGGCGGCAGGATGGATTTCCCGCGCACCACAGACCCTCCCTGCTCTTCAGAGCAAGCTGGCCGTCATGCGAGGGCCGATTGAAGTCATGCAGCGGGATTACATGCGGCTTTCCGGGATGTTCGGCGGCTACAGACCCTCTGGTTCTCATGCCGTAGCGGCTCCGATTGGTGGAGAGAATGCCCTCAGCCGCCTTGGAACGTCAGTTCTCGCGGGCACCAGGGAAATTGCAGGCGGCTTCTTTTCCATGTTGCTGATGCTCTTCTTCCTCATGACGGAAGGGGACACACTGCTGCGCCGGATTGTGGAAATCATGCCCACATTCCGGAAGAAGCGTCGGCTCGTTCAGATTACGACCCAGATCGAACGGAATGTCTCTCTGTATCTCGCGACCATCACGATGATGAATCTGCTGGTGGGGCTTGCGAACATGATCCAGTGCTGGGCAACGGGCATGCCCAATCCCCTGCTTTGGGGGGTTCTGGCTTTTCTGCTCAACTACATCCCGATCATCGGCCCCCTGACCGGAATGGTGGTCTATTTCGTTGTGGGGCTCTTTACCTTCCCGTCCCTGCTTTATGCGCTAGTTCCCCCTTCCATCTACCTGCTGATTCATGTGCTGGAAGGTGAAACCATCACCCCCATGCTTCTGGCCCGGCGCTTCACGCTGAACCCGGTTTTCGTGATGGGGTCTCTTCTGTTCTGGGACTGGATGTGGGGCATTTCCGGCGCCTTCCTGTCCGTCCCGATGCTCGCTGTTTTCAAGATCATCTGTGACCATATCGAGGTTCTGGCCCCCCTTGGCCACATCCTCGGCGGATCGCGCAGACGGTCTCTCAGCAGCGCAATAACAGCCCAGCTTCAGTCCGAAACCTGAGGAATATCTGGTCAGACAAGGGGTTTTCAGGCTAGAGGCAGCGACATTGTCCTGCCTCAGGAAACATCAAGGAGACCCTCATGATCCAACAGCCCCGACGCGGTGTCTGCCTGGTGATTTCAGCCCCCTCCGGTGCGGGTAAATCCACGATTGCAAACGCCCTTCGTGCGTCAGAGCCATCATTGAAGCACTCTGTTTCCGTGACGACCCGTGGGCCGCGTCCCGGTGAAGTCGAAGGTGTTCATTATCACTTCCGGGATATCGAGGCGTTTCGCACGATGGCAGATGCCGGAGAGCTTCTGGAATGGGCAGAAGTTTTCGGCCGTGGCTATGGCACGCCACGCGCGCCCGTTGAGGAGGCATTAGAGGCCGGTCATGACATGGTCTTTGACATTGACTGGCAAGGCCATCGCCAGCTGAGAGCCGCCCTCCCCGCAGACGTAGTGAGCCTGTTTGTTCTGCCACCCTCACTTGAAGAACTGGAACGCAGGCTCCACAAACGGGCCTCTGATGACCCGGCAGAAATTGCAAAGCGAATGAAAGCCGCGCTGGATGAAATTTCTCACTGGGCAGAGTTTGACCACACGATCATTAATTCTGACCTCGATACAGCTATCTCTCAAGCCAGATCAGTTCTGACTGCTGCACGGCTTGCGACACAGAGGCAGAGAAACCTCTCCAATATTGTAGCGGCCTTCAACAAGACCGCCTGACATCTTCAAAATCTGAATGTTCCAGAAGGCCGCAATTTACTGATTGTGGCCTTTGTTTCTTTTTCAGAATGACAAAACATTTCGGTATCAGAATTTGCATAGCCAGACGTAACGAGTTCGTTATGAATAATGACAGCAGCGTTGGTGCTGCAGAAGACCGTAGCTTATTGGGAGTCGACGGTATGTCATCAAGGCGTCTCTTTTTCTTCGCAACAACGTCTCTCCTGGCGTCCACCGTCGGAACCCATGCTTTTGCCGCAACACCTACGGCAACAGCGAATACTCATCCCAAAACCATCCATCATCATGCCACGCCTCAGGCAGCAACAACGCCCACGGCAGTGAAGCGACAGGCTGTGCAGCATCGCGCTGCTGAAGGTGGCAATGAGAGCATGATCGTTACGGGGACACATGCCAGTAACAAAAGGGCTCGAGACAGCTCGAGCCCGGTAACAGTCGTGTCCGCCGCAACGCTGCGACGGTCCGGCCAGATGAATCTGGCTGATGCCCTGACGCGCACCTATGCTTCGATCAACGTCTCTGCGAAGGGGAGTGATACTGCCGCTCTCACCTCCTCAATCCGGATGCGTGGCCTTAACCCAAACCAGGTGCTGATCCTGATTGATGGCAAGCGCCGCCACGTCACAGCCAACATCGTACAGAACGCCGGGCCCCAGTTTGGCTCCACGCCAGTCGATCTGAATATGATCCCGGCAAACATGATCGACCACATCGAAGTTCTGGAAGATGGCGCAGCAGCCATGTACGGCTCCGATGCGATTGCAGGCGTGGTGAACATCATCACCAAGAAGCAGAATCACGGGCTGAACATGTCCGCTCAAACTGGCGCGAACGCCTATAACGGAGACGGATGGCAGTACCAACTCAATGCTGATGGTGGCTTCAAACTTGGCCATGATGGTTTCATGCACATCAGCGGGCAAGTTTATCACACGGATCACTTTGTTGCTGGTGCGAATGACCATCGCCTTCTGGGAAGCTGGCCGGCAGGCGCCAACACCAATGGCTACTATACAGGCGTTGTGGCCAATGCCGTGAACGTGCCGAAAAATTCCAACAAGATCATGAGCACCCCAGAAGAAACCCGCGAAAATCTGGGGATTGATTTCGGGAAGCCGATTACTGAAAAAATCGATCTGTATGGACAGGTGACCTACGCCCATCGTCATGCCGAAGCCATTCAGAACTACCGCGTTCCTAGCATTGCCCCGACGCTTTATCCTTCCGGCTTCTCTCCGCTCGAAGTCATTGATGAAGACGACTACGCCGGTGAACTCGGCCTCAAAGGGCATGATTTCTATGGCTTCGACTGGGATCTGAGCACGGTTTACGGTGCAGATCAGGACAAGATCAGCAACAAGAACACGGCCAACACCGGTATGCTGGGCTCTACCTGCAATAACGGCAACGTCGCCAATTATTCCTCCACCGGGTGTGGCTGGTCTCCCACGACTGTGCGCGCGCTGAACTACCGTAATGCCCAGTGGACCAACAATCTGGATTTCCGCCGGAAGATCAACATCTTCAACACCGTCCCGATGGTTCTTGCCTTTGGGGGTGAACATCGCCTCGAGATGTATGACATCGTCGCTGGTGAACCCGCTTCTTACGAAGTCGGTGGCACGCAAGGGTATGCTGGCCTGCGACCACAGAATGCAGGCTCCTGGAGCCGAAACATCTGGGCCGCATATATTGATGGCGATTTCCACCCTCTGAAGCACTGGGATCTGGATTTCGCAGGCCGGTTCGAGCATTACACAGATGTTGGCAATGCCCAGAACGGCAAGGTCTCCACACGCTACGACGCAACGCCCTGGCTGGCCTTCCGCGGAACGATCAGCACAGGCTTCCGTGCCCCGACCCTCGCCGAGCAGCACTACAGCACGATGAGTGTGAGCCCGACTAGCGCCAGCGGTCTTCTGCCTGTCAGCTCCGCAGCAGCACAGATCCTGGGTGCCAGCCCGCTCAAGCCCGAATACTCCGTAAGCTCCAGTGGCGGCGTCGTCGTGGAACCGGTCAAGGGCTTCCACGTGGAGGCAGACGTCTATCAGATCAATCTGCGCAATCGCATTTCGCAAGGTGGAACCACGAAGGGTCAGGCGGCTGTCGACGCCATTCAGGCCATGGGTTACGCGCTGCCAGTCAACTCTTTTGATGTCAGCAACGTCTCGGCCTATTACTTTGCCAACGTTGCCAGTACGCGGACACAGGGCCTGGACATTAAGGCCGACTACACGTTCCACCTGCATCGCTACGGTAATCTCGCCCTCAGCATGGCGCTGGATCTGAACCGTACCCGCATGCATCATGTTGCCAGCGATACAAACGGCAACCCGCTGCTCAATGCGCAGACAATTGGTTACCTCACGACGGGCTACCCACGGAGCAAGATCATCCTCAACGCGTACTACACGGTTGGGAAATGGGACATCAACGTACGGCAGACGCGTTACGGCGAAACCACCAGCATGATGACCTATCAGGACTGGACGCCAACCTCTGCCACCTGCGCCGCTGCCGGCGGGGCCGCCCTTCGTTACTCCAACACCTGCTTTGGCCAGTTCAAGAACACTCCGCGCTGGCTGACCGATCTTGAAGTCGGCTATCGCTTCAACGAGCACTGGCATGTGGCTGTTGGCGGTAACAACGTGTTCAACGTTCGTCCCCGCAAGCTTCCGGAAGAGCTGAGCTCATACGGTGCTGCCGTCTATGACTCCAACTCTGCACAGGTGCCGATCAACGGCGGCTACTACTACGGCCGTATCAACGCGACATTCTGAGCCTGCAAAGGGCTGCCAGGGAGAAAACCCTGGCAGCCCTTGTTTCTTACTTGGTCGTGTATCCACCATTCACAAGAATGGTCTGACCCGTCATCCACCAGCCATCAGACACAAGCGTCCGGACAAAGGGGACAACATCCTCAATGTCGGTCAGGCCGGTCTTGCTCAGAGCGGACAGGGCAGCCGCTGTCTTGTGATATGCAACGGCATCCGCACCTTCCTGCCCATAAAAGAAGGGCGTATCCATTGGCCCGGGGCCAATCGCATTCACGGAAATGCCCCGTGCGCCGTACTCTTTGGAAGCAGCACGAGTGAAATGCTCGACAGCCGCTTTGCTTCCCGCATAGGTGGAGTAGAACGGCGTGTAAGCTCCCAGAAGTGACGTAACGAGCGTCAGAATCTTGCCGTTGTCGTTGAGATGTTCTCCGGCTTCTTTGATGAAGAAAAAAGCCGACTTCGTGTTCACGTCGAACATCTCGTCGAACTCCTGCTCAGACGTCTCTGCCATCGGCTTCTTGAGCACTTTGCCAACCGTATTGATCGCAATATCCGGCCGACCGATGGCAGCCAAAGCGTCAGCAAACAGCTTGGTGTTGCCATCCGCAGTTCTCAGGTCCTGCTGAAAAGCGACAGCCTCCACGCCCTGGGCTTTGAGAGCCGCGATCGTTTCGTCCGCAGCGGGTTTTGTCGCTGCACTGTTGTAGTGAATGGCGATGGCACGAGCCCCATGAGCCGCAAGATCCCGCGCGATCAGACCGCCAAGGTTCTTGGCGCCCCCAGCAATAAGAACCGTTTTTCCTTTGATACTGTGATCTGTCATGATCCGGTCTCCGCCTTTTTGAAATGGAACGCGCAGGCTACCGTCTGACGGAACATAACAAAGGCTGTATTCCTGACGACACCTGTCAGGAATCACGAACAAACTCAGGCCCCTGCTCTGCGGAGACTTTTTTGGACCGGATCGACCTCTTCCGCATTTTCACCAGAGTCGTTGAAACTTCCAGTTTCACACGCACGGCTGACATGCTGAACATGCCACGTTCGACCATCTCCACAGCCATTCGTGATCTGGAAACGCGAGCAGGAACGCGTTTGCTCGCCAGAACCACGCGCGCGGTCTCTCCCACTCAGGACGGACTGGCTTTTTACAAGCGTTGCCTGCGCGTCATCGGGGAGGTGGAGGACATTGAAACGCTGTTCCGGAAAGACCGTGACGGCCTCAGTGGTGTCGTAAGGGTCAATATGCCGGGCAGGATCGGACGTCTCATTGTTGCCCCGGCTTTACCCGATTTTTTATCCCGTCACCCTGGCTTGTCCGTCGATCTTGGCGTCACGGACCGAGCCATCAATCTGGTGGAAGACAGAGCAGATTGCGTTCTGCGTGTAGGGCCGTTGCAGGATTCCGGTCTCATCAGTCGCAGGATCGGAGAACTCAATCTGATTAACGTCGCGAGTGCGGCCTATCTTGACCAGTTTGGCAGCCCTGCCCACCCAGATGCCCTGAACGATCATTACGTGGTGCGATATGCATCCCCCGTCACTGGCCGACCGGAAGAATGGGAATGGCAGGAGGGCGGAGAGACCAAAACCGCTTCGCCACCCAGTCGCGTGACGGTGGATAACGCTGAAGCCCTCATTGCCTGCTGCCTGGCCGGGCTGGGTCTGATCCAGATTCCGGCCTATGACGTGCAGCAGCATATTCAGGGTGGAGAGCTCGTCAGCGTGATGCCTGAATGGTGCGCAGAGGCTCTGCCCATGACCATTCTATATCCACACAGGCACTCCGCTGGTGATCGTGTGACAACATTCGTGGACTGGCTGGAGCCTCTCATCAAAAGCCACGTTCTGACGTGATTCAGGCTGATGGTGCTTCAGAATCCGTTTGTGTTGCGGCCTGCACGGCCGCAGCAAAGGCGGTCGCACTTCCCATCGCATCGGCCATGGTGGTCGGCATCAGGATGGTCGTTCCACGGTTTTTATTCATCTCAAAAACGCGGTTGATCTGAAGAATCTGCAGGGCAATCGGGGAGGCTTCATACGTTTTGGCTGCAGCAGCCAACTCCACAGCAACAGCACGTTCGGCACTGGCGAGCGTAACACGCGCTGCACGTTCCCGCTCTGCCTGCGCCTGACGGCTCATCGCATCCTGCAAATTATCTGGCAGCTGAACATCACGGATCTCAACGGCCTGCACCGTAACACCCCATTCGCGCGTCTTGACCTCAATCAGGTCCCGAAGCTGGTCATCAATTCTGCGACGATCCTCCAGTAACACGGCAAGATCAGAGCTGCTGACCACCTCACGCAGGGTCGTCAGTGCCACCATGGACACGGACCCCTCATAGTCATCCAGCTCCGTGATGGCGCGGAGCGGATCATGAACCATCCAGAAAACAACAGCATCCACATCCACCGGCGTCGTATCGCGTGTCAGGGTTTGCCGCGTATGCACCGGAACTGTCCTGATCCGCTGATCAACCACTTCGGTGACCTGATCTACAAAAGGGATGATGAGAAACAGCCCAGGTCCCCGCAAACCCTGAATTTTACCAGCGCGCAAGACCAGAGCACGCTGCCAGGAGTTGCACATCTTCAGAGACAGAAGGACGAGAACGCCCAGCACCACGCCGATGATCGAGAAGGCGAAGTTAAAGGTCAGAACCTGTAAGCCCCCGCCGACCAGAATACACCCGAGAGCCAGTGCAATAGACACCGAATTGACAGGAAGGCCATTGCTGCGCCGCGACACGGACGACGGAAGTGTTGGATACGAAATCATGACTATGCCTTTCCGGCGCTGGTCTCTGGCGCGATTGTGGGCGAAGACGCTTCAAGAAGGTGCTGCATGGCCCGGAGGAGCTCGTCTGGATCGAGCCCCAAAGCATGGCTCCGGGCGATTGTTGCCGCAGCGAGATCCATGAGCTCTCCCTTCTTTCGATCAATATCGCCCGATGGAGGATGCTGGCTCACAAAACTGCCTCGCGCCCGATACGTCTCGATGGCACCCAGCCGTTCCAGTTCCGCGTAAGCACGCTGCACAGTGTTGAGATCAACCCGAAGATGAACTGACAACGCCCGCATCGTGGGAAGCTGGTCTCCCGGAGAAAGCAGACCTGAACCTATCGCTGTCAGGATACGCTCCCGCATCTGTGCGCGCAGGGGCAGGCCACTCGCAGCAGAAAGAGGGGTTGGAAACAGCAATGTCTCTATGTTTGCAGACATGCATACAAGATGCATCGATGTGCACCCTCCCTGTCAAGAAATTTTGGAAGACCGCCGCTTCGTGATATGCGCTGCTGTTCTCTTTTCATTGGCTGCGGACAGCAAGGACAGACGCCCCATGACAGCGCCTCAGACCGGAACGGACACTTCTGACCGAAGCGGTTCTCCGCTGATCCTTGCCCTTCCAAAAGGGCGGATTCTCAAGGCGTTAGCCCCCGTTCTGACACGAACAGGCATCGAACCCGATGCGGACTGCCTTCAGGAAAGCAGCCGTCGGCTGCGATTTGGCACCTCCTATCCAAATCTGGATGTTGTGCGCGTCCGTTCTTTCGACGTCGCAACTTTCGTAGCGTATGGTGGGGCGCATATCGGTGTCTGTGGCGCAGATGTCCTGATGGAATTCGACTATCCGGATATTTACGCTCCGCTTGATCTCGGGATTGGTGGCTGCCGGATTGCCGTGGCGCGCCCCAAAACCGTCACCGAAGATCCGGCAGCCTCTCAGTCACGCCTGCGTGTCGCCACAAAATATCCGACCATTGCGCGGCGTCACTTCGCGTCTCGTGCCGTGAATGCAGAAATCGTGCATCTGAACGGTGCCATGGAGCTTGCGCCGACCCTGGATCTGGCGAGCGTAATCGTGGATCTGGTTGATACGGGCTCCACTCTCCGTGCCAACGGCCTCATGGAAACCGAAACCATTGCACACGTCACCAGCCGCCTGATCGTCAATCGCGTTGCGCTCAAGACGCGCCCTGAAGAAATCGGGGCACTGATCGAGCGATTCCGTGCAGCCCTCAACACTGAGGGGACGTCAAAATGAAACGTCTCGACACCCTGAGCGCCAGTTTTGAACAGGATCTTGCGAGCCTTCTGGCAGATCGCAGCAGCGACGAGCGCAGCGTTGCGGAGCCGGTCCGAGCCATCCTGACTGACGTTCGTCAGCGCGGGGACGAGGCGCTCTGTGACTATACGGCCCGCTTTGACCGCCTGACTCTGCCTGCTGAAAAACTACGCATCAGCGCGGAAGAAATTGCCACGCAGGCAGATCTTGTCCCGTCAGACCTGATGGATGCTCTCAAAACCGCTGCCCGGCGCATTGAAGCGTTCCATGCTGCACAGATGCCGAAGGATCTGGATTTCACGGACGACGAAGGAATCCGCCTTGGCATGCGCTGGACGGCTCTGGATGCCGTGGGTCTTTATGTGCCCGGCGGAAAAGCCGCTTATCCTTCCTCGGTGCTGATGAATGCCCTTCCCGCGCGCGTCGCTGGGGTGCAACGCGTGGCCATGTGTGTTCCGTCTCCTGATGGTGTGCTGAACCCACTTGTTCTGGCCGCGGCCCGCCTTTGTGGCGTGGAAGAAATTTATCGGATCGGCGGTGCACAGGCTGTGGGCGCCATGGCGTACGGAACAGAACTGATTGCTCCGGTGGACCGGATCGTCGGTCCAGGCAATGCGTTCGTGGCGGAGGCCAAGCGACAGGTCTTTGGCCATGTTGGCATCGACAGCATCGCCGGGCCTTCGGAAGTTGTCGTTGTGGCAGATGGGAATAATGATCCCCGTCTGGCAGCAGTCGATCTTCTGGCGCAGGCTGAACATGATGAACAGGCACAGGCCATTCTCATCACCACGGATGCCGCGTTTGCAGACGCAGTAACGGTGGCTGTCCAGACAGAGCTGGAAACCCTTCCCCGTACCGTTATCGCGGCCAAAAGCTGGGAAGACCATGGTGCAGTCATTGTCGTTCGGAATCTGGATGAAGCCGCCCGGATTGTGAACCAGCTTGCTCCTGAACATCTTGAAGTGCTGCTCGACGAACCGCGTGCCTTCAGTGCAAAAATCCGCCACGCGGGGGCCATCTTTATGGGCCGCTACTGCCCGGAAGCTGTGGGCGATTACGTTGGTGGCCCCAACCACGTTCTGCCCACAAGCCGCACGGCCCGTTTCGCCTCAGGGCTTTCTGTGTTCGACTTCATCAAACGCACAACGACCATTGAGGCGGATGAAGCCGGGCTTGAAAAGATCGGCCCCGCTGGGGTTGCTCTCGCACAGGCAGAGGGGCTGGATGCCCATGCTCTGAGTCTTTCCCTTCGTCTGGGCCAGCTCAAACACTAAGTCTTTGCCCACCTCTCATTGGGGTGGGCAAATGTTCCTCTTCGCACATAGCTCTCTGTGACCTTAAAAAGAGAAACCTCTGTAGCTGAAGCTACGATATCTCTCCCCTGCGACGAAAACGGTCATGAACAGGCTCACATGATCCACCTTACCAAGGTGCCATCCCTCCACTACCTTTTTCGTACCGGGTGCATGGACAATCCGCATGTCCTGTGGGAAGCCCACAATCATTTCAGCCAAAAACATCAGAAAAACCGCGTTAAGCTTGACCTTTTGCCGGACAGTCCGCACATAGCGGAACTGGATTTTCAGGCTCCGATCGGGGCCACTGCCATCCGCAGACCTTTACCCTGTCCCTGAAGCAAGGATTCCCATGTCCAAAGAAGACCTTATCGAGTTCACCGGCACCGTCATGGAACTGCTGCCCAACGCCATGTTCCGTGTCACGCTCGACAACGAGCACACCATTCTCGCTCATACGAGCGGCAAGATGCGCAAGAACCGTATCCGCGTTCTCGCTGGTGACCGCGTGAACGTTGAAATGACCCCATACGACCTGTCCAAGGGCCGGATCACGTTCCGCTTCAAGTAAGAGACTGCGGCGTATGCCCATTTCCCAGTCTCCTGTGCCTGAAAATGGCATGACAGATCGCCCGGCGCTTGTTCTGGCGTCTGCCTCCCCCCGACGTCTGGCTCTTCTGAAGCAGATTGGAATCGTGCCTGATGCCGTCATCAGCACAGATGTGGATGAGGAACCGCGCCCCGGAGAACTTCCCCGCGCGCTGGTACAACGTCTGGCCCGAACAAAAGCTGACCATGCAGCAGCACAGCGTCAGGATGCAGCTCTGGTCATCGGTGCGGATACTGTCGTTGCGGTCGGCCGACGCATTCTCCCCAAAGCGGAGGATGAACAGACTGCACGCGCGTGTCTGCGGCTGCTTTCAGGCCGAAACCACAAAGTGCTGACCGCAGTGGCTCTGCGTCCCACCTCTGCTTGGACGGACGGTGTGGCCAATGAGCGCCTTGTGGAAACGGCCGTTACGTTCCACCGCCTTACTGACAGGCAGATCGACGCACTGATCGCCAACGGAGACTGGCAGGGCAAGGCTGGCGGCTACGCGATCCAAGGGGCTGCCGCAGCTCATATCCGGCAAATTGGCGGCAGTTACTCTGCTGTTGTGGGTCTCCCGTTGTTCGAAACTGCACAGCTTCTGCGCGGGCAGCACCGTCGTCAGGGTGGGTGGATCGCGTGATCGAGATCCGCGCCGCCTGCTCTCCGGGCGATGTGCGGATTGCGGTTACGGACCATGAAACCCTTCTGGATGCTGCCATTTGGCGTCCCGGCCTTCCGGATGGGTTTGATGACTGGCATATTGCGCGCATCCAAACGGTCGCTCCCGCACTGGGCGGGGCCTTTGTCACACTCCACAACGGAGACAATGGCTTTCTGTCCTGCAGGGACGCGCTGGTTCAAGGAGAACTGATCTCCGTCCGCGTCAGCCGCTCCGCACAGAATGGCAAGGGCCTGCGCCTGCGTAAAGCAGAGTCTGTGCCGGATATGCCTGTTGCACCGACGCTTCTGGCATGCGGTCCTTCACCGCTGGAAGAGCTGGCAGACCGCTATCCTGACACCCCTCTGTACGTTGATGCGCCAGGTGTTGCCGCTCGCCTTCCGGCCCGACTGCGCCCCCGGTTTCAGCGATGCCAGCAGGCTTTTGACGACACGCTGGAAAGCGACTTTGACGAACTTGGCTCCGAATTTGCAGATCTTGGCCAACTGACAGCCAGTATCTTTCCCACCCCCGCCCTGATCGCCATAGACCTGGACAGCGCCAGCGCTCCTGACTTCAAGGGAAACGTTGCAAGCTTTCCAGCCTTGGCGCGCCAGATCCGCCTCCGCAATCTGTCAGGGACGCTGCTGGTTGATCCCGCAGGCGTTAAAAGCCGCAAGAGGCCTGCCCTCGTCAGCTTCCTGCGCGATGCCCTGTTGGATGATCCGTTGAAGTCGCAAGTGCTCGGAGCCACGCCTTCCGGTCTTCTGGAAATCACTCGCCCGCGGCGCAGACCTCCCTTGCATGAGCTTTTGTCCTCCCCACATGGGAGGGCGCTGTCAGTGCTCCGCACCATTTTGCGAGAAGACCGCAAGGGTCGCACTCTGACAGCATCCATTTCTCTCTTCAGGGCTCTAGAGAACGATCCGGAAGCCATGAGCGACTTCATTTCCCGCCGGGCCGCTCCCTTGGAGCTGGTCATGGATCCAAACGCACCCCCTGCAAGCTGGAGCCTGTCATGAGTGCCACCTGCCCTATCTGCAATCGTCCAACGGAACCGGCTTTTCGGCCCTTCTGCTCACAGCACTGTGCAGACATTGATCTGGGGCGCTGGTTCAACGGTAACTACCGCGTTCCGTCCTTCAGGCAGGATAATGAAGAAGACTCTGAAGAATATCCTCATACTGAGGGTTGATCCCAAGCGAATCATCAGCTAAACCCCGTTTCCGCAGCGGGTGTCTCACCTTAAGCTCGGTGCCCAAGTAGCTCAGTTGGTAGAGCATGCGACTGAAAATCGCAGTGTCACTGGTTCGATCCCGGTCTTGGGCACCATTTTTTCCAGAAAATAAAAAAATCTGTTTGTGCTAAGCCTTAAAGCCTAGCTCGTCTTAGCTGCGCCGAGACTCATGAACAGAGCCGTCATTCCTGATCCACTGCATCAATCTGTGGCGGCAGGCGGCGATCGATCCATTTCACCAGAACTCTCAACACCGTATTGGCACCAAGAATAAAAACGGTGAGCAGAGCTGCCTCCGCAATCATGTCGCACCCTGTGCACGCGCCGATGGCTGCTGAGCACCAGAGTGTTGCCGCAGTGTTCAGGCCCCGCACGTTGGGGCCATCTTTCATGATGACGCCAGCGCCAAGAAATCCGACACCTGACACGACATAGGCAATTACGCGGATGGCCGAGACATCTCCGCCAATACGCTCTGCGAGATCTACAAAAGCGGACGCACCAATCGCGACCAGCGCGTTGGTGCGTAACCCGGCGGTCCGTTGGCGGAACTGACGTTCCGCCCCGATCAGCGTCCCAAATACAAAAGCAGCCAGATAGCTTCCGAACGTATCCAGAAAGGAGTGCGCATCAAAGGTCTGGGTAAAATGCATTGTTACTCTTTCGCTGCCTGCCGTGTATCGCGGTTCAGAAGCCTTGGCTGTTTGCGATCATACGGCGGTCGGACGATCCATGGTTTTCCGCAGAGGATACAGACTGAGATTTTCGATGGTTGCACCAGCGTTTGTTGCCTGAAGACTGAGTGTATCCAAGGGACTTGCAGGAAACACCAGAGCTGTCCCGACCGACAAGCCATCATTGATGAAGATTTCGAGCGCACACGCATCCAGAACCAGTTTCAACGAGAAACGTCGGCTGTTTGCCGTCAGTGGCGTGGAGAACCTCTCAGTGAAAAATGGCTGCGAAAAACCATGCAGATCTCCGCGATCCAGCCAGAGCTGAGCTGAAAATGCGTCAAACCCGATAGACAGAGACTCTCCCTGCCCGTTGGAGAAGACAATCAGGAAGCGACCCGCTCGCCCCTTGTTGCCATCAGGTTGCGGGTTTCTACGCTCATCCACAGTTACCGTCAGAGAGAGTTCAATAGCCTGTCCTGTGGGGATGGAGACCTGAACGCCGCTCTGGGCAGCAATACGCTCAACCCGAAAGGGAATCTGCTCGCCTCTCAGCGCTTCCAGTCCTCGAGGACGCTGCACCAACCGTAACCAGTTCATATCGTCCCGCCTGAGCGACAAGGTTCGCGGAAGGGTCATAAGACCGCGCCAGCTTCTGTTCGGAACCTCTTCGCAATACTGCCAGTTTCCAAACCAGGCGAAATAGACAGCTTCATTGCGCGGCATGTTTTCATAAACCTGCATGGCGTAGCTGTCTTTGGCGAAGTCCGTCAGGCCTATGACCGTGTTCTCGGGGATAAAGCGCTCACCGTCGAAGTCACCAACGAAATACTGCGTGACACTTCCGCCCTGTGGTCCACCCGGATTGACCGAGACAAACAGAACCCAACGGGATGCCTTCCCCTCATCCTCAACCGGCAATTCAATAAGGTTGGGACATTCATAATCCACGCCGAACAGACCTGCTGGCCCGAAATCACTGAGATGCATCCAGTGTTTCAAATCAATTGATCCGTAGAAGGCCACCCTGTGAGCCCGAGCCTTCACGACGACCATGACCCACTTTCCACTAGGTTCGTGCCAGAACACTTTCGGATCGCGGAAAGAGTTCAGCCCGATATCCAGAACGGGGTTGTGCTCGTAGTCGATAAAGCGCTTACCGCCATCCGGACTCCATGCCAGATACTGCGTCTGCTTCTGGGGTGTAGCGCGCGTGTAAAGAGCGACCAGACCACCCGGCGTGGATGGTAACGGAGGAACCGAAGGAGCCGCTGGCGGAAGTTCAGCTGTTGTCGGTGGATCAAAGACATGTCCGAAGGGAGCATTCGTCCCCGGACCAAGAACATCCATGTTTTCCGGCGAAAATGGTACATCTGACGTGGCCTTGGTCAAGCCGGGTGCCAAGGCCTCAACTGCCGCCTGCGTTGCCGTCTTGGGAGCGGGTGGAGTGTCCCCTTGCGTAGGAGAGTTTTCCTTCGGAGGGAAAAGACCAGAATCATTATTCCGGTCCAGAACCACGCACCCTGAATACGCTTCGCCAGCAGCTGTCTGATCAATCGCGATAGGTTGATCCTGCCACGTGTATAAATCCGTACTGGTTGCATGACCCCAGTGAACCTGACCCGCATAGGGTGCGAAAGGGTCGTACTGGTAATAGAGATGATACGTCTGGCCGTCGAAAATCAGTCCGTTGGGATCATTCATGAACCCGGTCTGCGGCGAGAAATGAACCGTTGGGCGATAGAGATAGTCACTCTGCGTTCTGACAACAGGCTGGCTTGCTATCCCCGGATGATTGCCTGGCTCCTGATGGGAATTGCTGGGTTCATCGTGATGAGGGGTCATTGCAGACATCGGCGTTTCCTCGGCGGCTCTGGCAATCCGGCTACTGCCGACAGCAGCTCCTGCGGCTAAAATGCTGGCCAGAGCCGTGCGGCGCCCGAGTTCGGGCCTGTCGTTTCGATCTGTCATACCTCCACCATACAGAAGGATGCTTAACCCGGAAGCCTTTCAGGAAAGACCTGTCTTCAAAAAGAGGAAGGACATTGCATGTCCGTTGCGAATACGCACATAAGGACGTCATGAAGCGCTTAGACCCTTTCCTGATGGCCCTGATCTGCGCGATCGTCCTGGCCTCCGTCCTGCCCTGCCGCGGGGAAATGCAACATATCCTGCAGCAGGTCGTCACGGTTCTCATCACCTTGATGTTCTTCTTCCAAGGGGCCAAACTTGAGCGCCATGCCATTATCGAAAGCGTGCGTGACTGGCGCCTTCAGGGAACGGTTCTGCTCTGCACATTTGCTCTCTTCCCGCTTCTTGGCATCGGGCTGCATCTGCTCTTCCGCAATTTGTTCCCGAATGCGCTGTTCGGAGAAGATCTGTGGGCTGGCATTCTTTTCCTGTGCTGCCTGCCTTCAACCGTTCAGTCCTCGATTGCCCTGACTTCGATTGCACGCGGCAATGTTCCTGCGGCCATCTGCGCAGCCACTGTGTCGAATATTGCAGGCATTGCATTGACCCCTCTTCTGACAGGCATTGTCCTTGGTCACGTTGGTGCAGGTCATTCACCCCTTGAGAGCGTTCTGGACGTTGCAAAGGAACTGCTTCTTCCGTTCATTCTCGGGCAGATCCTTCAGAAATGGATTGGCCCGATTGTCAAACGCCACAAATTCCTGATCTCGTTCACAGATCGTGGCTCCATCGTCGTTGTCGTCTACACCGCGTTCAGTTCAGCCGTTGTCGAAGGCATCTGGCACCGCGTTTCACCGCTTCATTTGCTTGAGGTGGCATTGCTGGACAGCCTCATGCTGGCGCTGGTGCTGGTGCTGGTGGCCTCGCACTTCATGGGCAAGGGCATGAATCAATCCACGGAAAACAGCATCGCGCTTCAATTCTGTGGTTCAAAAAAATCGCTGGCCTCTGGTGTTCCGATGGCGAGCGTTATCTTTCCCTCTGCCTCGGTAGGCATCATTGTTCTGCCTCTCATGATCTATCACCAGATCCAGCTTTTCACTTGCACGCTTCTGGCTCGCCATTACGGAAAACGCATCGGTTTGGAAGCACCTTCAAAGCCCCACTCCTGAGCTTCATGTCAGAGTTGTTAAAGAGGTTTCCTTTTGTCACGAGGTGGTCTTTGACCCCCTCAGGTTCGTAGACCAGTGTGGCCCAAGTTTGAAAACCGGAGCCACAGACCATGCCGTCATACTCGACCCTGATTCAGGAAAAGGTCCCTGAATCGTCGGTACTCAGGCCTGTGCCAGACGGTATTCCACAGTCCCTTCTCTGCCGGCTTTTCCGCGTTCAGCAATTCAATGATATTCACGAACGGGCTGCAGAATTGCGTCTTCGCCTGCCCTTGGGCAAAAAGCGCCTGAAACGCTTGGAATGTATTCGAAGTGCTGGCGCACTGTTTATTCATGTTCCCAAGAACGGGGGCACATCCATCTGTAACCAGCTTTACGGCTGTTCCATGATGCATCAGACGTTCCGGTACTATCGTCATGTCACGCCGGAACTCTCCAGAGAACTACCGAGCTTTGCCATCTGGCGCGATCCGGTAGAACGATTTGTTTCCGCGTGGGCCTTTGCAAGAAAAGGCGGCACTTCAACGGTCAGGATTCACCCTTCTGTCAATGCACTTTACCGCTCTTTCGATACGCTGGATGATGCCATCACACATGTAGAAAGCCAGTCATCCCCATATGATGTGGATCATGTTTTCCGCCCACAGGCTTGGTACATTTGCGGAAAAGACGGAAAGCTGGAAGTAGATCGCCTGTTTCCTATGAAACAAATTGCGCAGCTTCCGGAGCTTGTTCCCGCCATGAAGGGACACATCATCCCTCACTTGAACCAGAACCCGCACGCAATCGAAGTCACGGCACTTCAGGAACGCAGAATCCGCAGGCTGTACCAACAGGACGAAGCGTTACGGCCGTAAGGCCAAGAATAGAGGAGAAGAGAAATATTCTCCTTTTCTCTAAACTGTCACAAAGCATACAGCTATCGCTCTATAAATAGCTTCCGAACGACTGCATTGTTGCGAAATTACCATACACACTAAATGTCATAGTGTGACTAACATCATCTGATTGAAGATCATTTCAAACCATGGTCTTTCTCAGCCATACCAACCCCACCTGGCCGAGAAAGACCCCACAGACGATGCGCCTTACACGCCTCCTCTCGACCTCTGCGCTGATCGCATTTGGCACACTGCCAGCACTTGCAGCGCCTGTTTCAGATACGAAACATCAGTCTCAAAAATCCCATCCGAAAACGGAAGTAGCGGCTCCATCCATGATGGGTAGTACGGCTCCTACCGATGTGCATGAAGAGCATGTCTCCGTCAGCGGCCGTCATTCTTTCGATGGCGTAACGCGTCGTGCCGTGGGTGGTGGTTTGATGGAGAAGCAGGATAGCGCCAAATCTGTCTCGGCTGTCTCTCGCGACTTCATCGAGAAGCAGGTTCCGGGCGCTGACCCAATGCAGCTGATCTCTCTGCTTCCGGGTGCAAACGTTTCGTCTGGTGACCCTGCAGGCCTGACGGGCAGTTCCATGAGCATGCGTGGACTGGATCAGTCCCAGATCGGCTTCACACTCGAAGGTTTTCCGATCAACGACATCGGTAACTTCGCGGTTTACTCTCAGGAAATCGTAGACTCCGAAAACCTTCGTACCGTTCGCGTAGCCCAGGGCTCCGCTGACCTCGACAGCCCACATATCAGCTCTACCGGCGGCGTGGTCGATATGTACATGATTGATCCCACCATGAAGAGTGGTGGTCGTCTTGGAGTCAGCTACGGGTCCTATGATTACACCCGCGGCTTTCTGCGCCTGGATACGGGCAAAATCGGTAACACCAATCTCCGCGCATACTTCTCAGGCTCCTATGCCACGGAAGGCGTGAACAACAGCGATGCGACAAACCGCAAGCTGCACGCAGAAACCAAGATCGTGAACGACTGGGGCGATGGAAACCGCGTCTCTCTCGCGATCGTGGGGAACCGACTGTACAACTACTTGACCCCGAACGTGAACAAGGCCTCTTGGGATGCCTATGGCCGCGGGGTTAAGGATCGCTACGTTGCTCCGGGACGAAACGCAGCGGGTCAATCGATTTCCAATACTGTCTGGAACTCCTCCTACGATCCCTCCGCGTCTGACAATGGCGCTTCTTATTACAAGCTCCATCAGAACCCGTTCACCAATATTTATGCCAGCGCACCGTCAACCTTTAAGCTGACAGACCATCTTGTTCTGACTGAAACGCCTTATTTCTGGTATGGTGATGGCAGCGGCGGAAGTGGTCGCTACACGAACCTGGACTCCCTGAATTATGGTGAGCAGTCTGTAACAGGCTCCCTGAACGGCGCGGGAGGTCGGCGGATGCTTTACAACCCGTCCCTGACCAAGACGTATCGCCCAGGTGCTGTCACGAAGCTCACCCTGACAACAGGCAACAACCGCCTGATGGTCGGTTACTGGTTCGAATATTCCAAGCAGGCGCAGCAGGCACCTTATACGGGCGTTGGTGCTGATGGTAACCCTTGGAATGTCTGGGGGAGCGATGCAAATGCCATCCTGTCCAATGGCCAGACTTACCAATTCCGCGATAGCCTGACACAGACACGCGTGCATACGATGTTCATTGGTGACACACTGTCGCTACTGAACAACAAGCTGACCATTGATGCTGGCTTCAAATACGCAATCGTTCTGAGAAGTGGGACGAATATGCTGCCGGATACCTCTACAGGGCGAAATAGCAGCCATACGTATCAGGAACCGCTACCAACAGTAGCCATCCGTTACCAGATCAACCCTGAAAACCAGATCTTTGTTTCTGGTGCCACTAATTTCCGGATGCCAACCAATTACGCCCTGTATGATGCTGGCGTTTACAGTGCCAGAAGCCATGCCTACGCAACTCAGGCAAACCTAAACCAGAACCCAGAAATCTCGATTTCAGAAGAAGTTGGATACCGTTACACTGGCAAAACCATTATGGGGTCCATCACGTACTTCCATTATGATTTCACGAACCGTCTGATGTCATCCAGCCAGTGTTTGGATAGCCTCTGCCAGAACTTTGTCTCCACCAACGTCAATGCAGGCGGTCAGACAACAAACGGCGTAGATGCTGAAATTGGTACGCGGCCAATCTTCCGTTACTTCCGCCCATATGTGTCCTTCGAGTATGTTGATGCCCGCCTGGGCAGCAACCTTCAGGCTGGTAGCGGCTCTGGCATCGATTATCTCCATACCAAGGGCAAATTCGCTCCGGAAACACCGAAGTTCCAGGTTGGCTTCAACCTTGATTATGACGATGGCCATCTGTTCGGTGGTTACAACCTGAAGTATGTGTCCCGCCAGTACTCCACGTTCATGAACGACCAGTCCATTCCGGGCTATGTCCTGATGAACGCGAACATCGGCTATCGCTTCGGCAACCTTGGCTTTTTGCAGGCTCCGAACGTTCGCATTAACTTCTCCAATCTGTCGGACAAGGCCTACCTGGGCTTCGTCAAGGGCATTCAGACCAACGCAAAACAGCAGACTGGTATCTTCGGCAAGACTATCAGCGGTTCTGCTCCAACATATGCGATTGCAGCTCCATTCGCCGCTATTGCGAGTGTAAGCGCCGGTTTCTGATATTCAGAACCAGACGCCGCGTTATTCAGTCCTCGTGCCAGCCTTTGGCATGAGGACTTTTTTTATGCCGCTCTCCAATTTTGATCATGACGTTGACAGTTCACTCGCCATGAACAGATATAGGCTCAGATCCCGTCATCGTGACGCTAGAGGAAACCAATGGCTGGCAGAACCAAGTCCACAGAAACAACAGCACTGGATATTTATCTGGAGCGGTTGCAGGACCATCTGGCGATCGAGACCAAAGCCATCGAAACCGTTCTTTCAGAACTGCCATTCTGTGAGCGCTATGGAAGTGTCAGTGCCCAGATGAAGCAGGATCTCATCCTGCGCCGACAGCATGTCAGCGACATTACGGCGATTCTTAGCCGGCATGGCAGGCACACACCCGCGACCCATGAGACGGTTTCTTCCATTCTCAGCACTGTCTCCAGTCTGCTGGTCACCGGCGAGGAAAGTAATCTTCTCAAGAACGTTCTTACAGACGTGAGTTACCGCGCTCATCAAATCGCATCTTTGAATATACTTATGATCCTGGCAGATCGACTGGGTTTTAGCAGCGATCTTTCTCTTTTAGAGCGCCTCCGTAGTGAAGAAGTAGCCTCGACTGAAACGCTGCAAGAGAACCTTCCAGATATCGTTACACAATATCTCCTCAACCATTGAGACTATATTTTTTGGGCTTCAGTCAACGTTCCCATAAACCTGGACCTGGCTGAAATGCAGGTATGTCTTTTCACCAAGAACTGTAATCCTTACAAACCTTGCCTTAACGCCTTCCGGGGTTGTCCAGATATAGGGTGTGCCGTCAGCACCACCGAAAATCTGTCCATCTTCTTTGCGATGCACTTCAGTCCAGGATTCTCCATCAGTTGAAACGGAAATTGTCAGATTAGCTGCGCGTTCCAATGCGGAATCAAGTCGGTTAAACAGCCGTACTTCGTGAACACAGGCTTTTTCCTGAAGATCGACCCGCCACCAGGGATTCTTCTCTTCAGCAGTATGGTGAGCTGGAAAATTTCCAATTTGTCCCGAGAGAGGACCTTCCGCGTCATCCTCTGAAGAAATTTCCGAAAACGTTGAAGATTGTGTTGCGGAACAACCTTCTGACAGCAGCGGCCAAGTAGAAATTGGGAAAACGCAGGTTAGCCGAGCATCGGACAATTTCTTCCAGTAATCAGCTAGATAGGTGTCCTGAACGGCATTCGTCATGGAGAAAAAAACTGCCCGTTCTGCCTGCGTCATACTCTGCCAGGTTTTTTGAGCAATGAAATTTCCGACAACGCTCCGCTTTGCCCGAATCTCAAAATCCTGTTCAGACTTGATATTGTAATGAGCAATAAAAGCCACATCCACGATGGCGCGGTTACGCTGGTTCTCCTTCAGATATGCCCAGGCTTTTTCAGGAAAATTGTCATAGTACCCATGCATGGAATCTCCCAGAACATTAATTGCCCTGAGATCTGGCGCTACAGTAAGAAGGTTATGATGAATAGCTTCATGCGGGTTCTCAAATATAGCCTCGTACGGAACCATCGCTGAACGTACAAGAATTTTTGTAAAAGGCGTCGCTCCATCTTCGCGACGTATATAGTTGGTTAGCACAGCACCTTTAGGTCTGGTTTTATAACCATTATGACCAAAAAATGACCAATTGAAGTAAAGAGCATCAAGCGGAGGAAATTTTTCAAGAAATTTCCCGATATCATCGCAATCTTTTAGGCAAAGAAATTCATCGACATCCAAAAACATATGCCACTCGGTTTCAGTCGAGTAGTGGCGTAAATAATGAAAGAACATCTGAAACTGGGCACCGACAATCCCATAGTGAACGAATGTCACCTTAGGATTTTGTCCAACAGTTAAAGGAAGAATTTCATTGTAAAGTTCGGCCGGATCATCATCATTGCAATATATATAGACATGATCAAACCCTATCGAAAAATGATAGGTAAGCCATTCCAAAATATACGGTGTTTCCCAACGGACTGTAGTTACCAAGGAAAATTGATGCTTTGGAGAAGGTCGTTGTCCTCCTCCAGCAATCACTTCACGAGGGGCAGTACCGTAGGCCGTCCAACTATCCATAAATCCGGCATAGGGTGGGTCGTCTCGCCTCGTCAAGGCCTCCTTCTGAAACACTCTTCGTTCGACTCTGCTCTCAGGTTAGAGTGTTGGCATGTCCAACTTCTCCTTCCTGCACGCTGCCGACATTCACCTTGATAGCCCCCTTAAAGGACTAAGCCGCTATGAGGGCCTTCCCCTGGAAGAAATTCGAAATGCAACGCGACGGGCTCTTGATCGTCTTATCGATACCGCGCTTGAAGAGAAGGTAAATTTCCTGATTCTTGCAGGTGATCTGTATGACGGGAGCTGGCAGGACGTCAGCACCGGCCTCTACATGATGAAGTCGCTCAGCCGTCTCGTGAATGCTGGAATTCGAGTTATCACTCTCTCAGGCAATCACGATGCCCAGTCTGTCATCGCACGTGAACTTCCCCGCCCCCCTGGCGTTGATCACTTCAGTTACGATGCTCCTGAAACTGTGCGGCTGGAAGACATCCAGGTTGCGCTACATGGTCAAAGCTTTCGGGACAGACATGTTCGGAAAGACATGACGCCAGCATATCCTGCACCTGTCCCAGGTTGGTTCAATATTGGTGTCCTGCATACGTCTCTTTCAGGCTACGGCGAACACGAAACCTATGCTCCGTGCTCCATAGAGACACTTACATCCAAACACTACGACTATTGGGCTCTGGGGCATGTTCATGCCCAACAAATTGTCTGTCGCCATCCCTGGATCGTTTTCCCAGGTGTACTGCAAGGCCGGCATATCCGCGAAACAGGCTCGTGTGGTGCGGTACTTGTGACTGTCGAAAACAACATCGTTCAGTCTGTTACGCCGGTCGCATGTGACGTCGTACGCTGGACCCATATCGTCATAGATATAGCCGACATGCATGACATGGAGGACATTAATCATGCTGCAAGGCGGTACATGGAGAAGGCACTTACTCAGGCAGAGGAACGTACTGTTATTGCACGGGTCACGTTAACGGGTGCATCCTCCCTTCATGACAGTCTCTGTGCATCTACATGCTGGCAAGACGACTTACGAAGCATAGCTGTCTCTCTGGACACAGGTCAGAACCAGATTGCGCTGGAAAAACTCCGGAACAAGACGACGTCTCTACCATCGGCAAAGACACTGCACGATGTAGATGCCGCATTGGCAGAGTTAATCAGCGATCCTGAGTTTTTGGCCATGCTCCCCGAAGAGTTTGAAATGTTTTTTTCTGCATTACCCAGTTGCGTAGAGAAAAGCGCATTAATGGCTGACGATAGCAACTGGCCCTTGGAAGAGGCCAGATCTGCCTTACGAGCACGACTTATGGGAAGCACCACCTGATGCGGTTTGATCGTCTTGACCTCTTCCGATATGGCGGCTTTCAAAATCGCAGCATTGCCTTCCCTGAATCGGAAGCGGATTTCCATGTCATTCATGGGCATAATGAAGCCGGAAAATCCACAATGCTCGCAGCTATAAGGGATTTTCTTTTCCAGTTTCCGCATCACATCAGCGCAGACTGGATGAGTGCTGCCCCCCTTCTGCGAGTGGGTGGAAAAGTAAGCCATGAAGGAGACGTTCTGGAGGGCGTGCGCCGAAGGGCACGCACACAGACTTTCTATGAGCCAGACGATTTCACCCCACAAAGTGATGACCTTCTAAAGCGCTGGATGGGGGACCTGGACGCAAAAAGCTTCGAAGCTGGATGGGCTCTTAACCACACCCGCCTCCGTGAGGGCGGGGAAGAAATGAGACGCCTCAAAGACGACGCCGGCCTCCAAATTCTATCAGCAGGTCTGGGAATAGGCGGTCTGGGGGGGCTAATGACCTCTCTTGATAAAGAAACGAGTACCCAATGGAGAAAAGGGAGCAGCAAGTCAGAAATTCTCAAGGCGAAGCGCGACCTTTCGGAACTCAATAAAGCCTTGAGAAGCAATGCCGTCCTTCCTCATGACCTGATTGTTGCCCGTGAAGCGCAAGCGAAAGGAGAGCAGGCTCTTTCAGAATGCAACGCGGAACAACAGCGTCTCTTGATGCGGCAGCGAGAGAATAGCCGCGCCAGAAATATCAGCATTCCCTACCTTCAATTGTTAGATCTGCAATCGCAACTCTCCGGATCCAAACTTCCAGAATTTTCCAGCCCTGAATGCGACAACTTCGAAGCCATTCTCTCTGAAATCAAAACTCAAACTTCTATTGATAACGAAACAAAGTTAAGATTAGAAACGGTTTCGGAATATATCAAATTACTCCCGGACAAATCCGCCATTCTGAACGATGGCGAGAAAATCATTTCATTAGAAAACAGAAACGATCTTATAAATAAGATCGAAAACGATACGAACTTAAGAATAAGTCGAATTCGAAATGATAAAATCTGGTTGGAGCAATTCTGGGCGCGTCATCATGCTTCCCCTTGCCGTCTTCCCAGCACAGCCGCACTGGAGGCTTTAAACAAAAAGCTTCAGGAACGGGAAAATTTCATTACTCTTGAGCAGGAAATAAAACTTCGCATCTCGAGATTGAGACAAGAGCAAGATGCCATAAAGTCCCTGTCCGACGGACCCAAGAGTGTTTCTACGATCGATCTTCAACGCTTAAAAGCCAGCCTGAACCACGCGCGCAACCTTGGAGCCATTGATGATGATCTTCAAGAACTGCAAAAGGCGCTAAAAGCTGCCATTCATGCCACTAATGCCGCTTTTGATCGTCTCCTTCCCTGGACTCCCGCCGATCCATCTACGCGCTGGAGAGCGCTTGACGGTCTGCCTATTCTACAAAAAACAATCATTGACGCTGAGTGCCTTGTCTGGCGTGAGCTTGAGGATAGACACTTCAAAGAACGTGATCTTCTTTTAAAGCTCCAAAAAGACTTCTCGAAGAAAAGTTTTGATTACGATGCCTTGGAAAGAAATGGAGAAGCCGTTTCTCCTGAGTCGCTTTTAAACGCGCGGCAGATGCGTAATGCGGCTTGGGAATCAATTCAAAGCCTCCTGCAAACTAAGCAGCATCCCGAATCATCCATTCTAAACGCTTTCTCGGTTTTGCTTGAAAATGCAGATACACTTGCGGATCGGCGGCACGCATATGCTGAGAAGTCTGCTCGATTAAACGATCTTAGCCAGAAAATTACCACAATAAAAATAGAAATTGAGCAGGCTGAAAGAACCGTTTCTCTTATTAAATCAGACCAGATATCTCGGCAGCAATCTTGGTATGCGAAATTAAAATATCTCGGCTTGCCCGAACTTGCGCCTGCAGAATTTCTCGGTTGGTGTGATGCCAGAATCGATGCTCTTTCAAAATCAGAGGATCAGGATCGAGTTTACGAAATTCTGCAGCAAAAGCAGAAACAAAAGCATTCGGCACTCAAAGAGTTAGTACCTTATATATCTGATACTCAGAATGATAATTTTGCGCTCTGTCTTCAACATGCACAAAATATCCAGGATGAATATGAAAATCGTTTAAGAGCCGCCAGAGATAAAAAACAGGCCCAGGAAAGACTAGAAACATCTCTTACTGCTGAAGAAAATCAACTTGAAGCGCTGCGGGATAAGTTGGCCCTATGGCAAGTCGAGTGGGATACAGCCTGTGCATCCTGTCATTATCCTGCTGGTCCCCGCCAGGTTGACCTGGGGGATGTACAGGAAGCTCGAGCTATTCAAATTCGCTTGGAAAATGAAGAAAGCGAACAGCTTAAAAATAATACGGATATCCTGGAGTTCAAAAATTCACTCAATTTTGTTCTCGAAAAAAATAATACGACCTCATTGGATGAATTGTGCGCTTCACTCAAACAGGCTCAGGAAACAGAACGAAAACGCGAAGAATTTATGGCGCAGCGGGCAACACTTCTGGAAACACTTGACGCGACCAATGCACGACTTACGTCACTAAAGCAGACCCTTTCTCCAATTTTATCGCGGCTTGAAATTCCATTCGGAGAAGGCCTGCATAGTGTCGCTACCGAACTCAGACATCATGCCAACCTTCTTCAAAGACGTGAAGAACTGAAAGCTATTATTCTCTCTTCAGGTAACGGGCGCTCTCTGGAAACTCTTCTATCAGAAGCGAAACAGGCTGATCCCGAAACCCTTGAAAAAGAGTCGGATGAATTGGAACAGCAGAATCTTTCTCTGAAACAAAGGCATTCTGAAATTGAAAAAAAATTATGGGATGCCCGTCAGAATTTAAAAACCCTAGAGGATAAAAGTGGATCGCATGAAACGGCTGAGCAAATACAGGAAGTCGAAGCCGACCTGAACGATCGCGCAGCACGATATGTCTCTCTTCGCCTTCAAAGCCTGATGTTACGTCGTCTCGTAGAAAAACAGCGTCAGGAGACTCATGGCCCCTTGTTGAAAAGAGCGGGGGCCATGTTTTCACATCTGACACAACATCGCTATGCAGGGATTGCCCTGGAAGACACGGGAACAGACAACCTGACTCTATCTGGTCTCCTTGCCGATGAATCCTCCCTCGTCTCGGTGCATGCCATGAGCGAAGGTACACGAGATCAACTTTATCTGGCACTCCGCCTTGCGTCCGTAGAACAGTCTCTAGATCGTGGCATTCAGCTTCCCTTTATCGCTGACGATCTCTTTATAACATTCGACGAGAAAAGGTCTCTTTCAGGACTTGAACTTCTTTTCTCCATAGCAAAAAGAACTCAAATATTATTCTTTACACACCATGAACATATTGCAGATATCGCAAAAAATTTCGGCCATCTTACGACTCTATAATTTATCCTATCCGAGGAATACTTTATAAATATCTTTCAGATGTTATCTGCCGACATGAAACGAAATTCCATATTTTCATTCCACTACATGAGTAATTTCGTTATAGCAGACTACTCCTGTGTTCCTCTGGAGGCTCCTTAGAGTTTCTGCCATGACCCAAAAAGGGCATTCCCCAGAGCTGCCCGCTCGCATCATTCCTCTTGCGACGCTTGCCATTCCATCCTCTGGCTTGCAACCGGTTGTCCAAAGACAACAACGCTCCCTCCAAGAAATGCCCGAGAGCCTTTTTCCATACTTCAAAAATGGACAAGCTCTCTTCGTAATCTCGCGAGAAAACGGTGGAAACCTGTATATAGATCGCGAACACCTCAGAAGATCTTATAGTTCTGAGGTGTTCCGTCCTGAGCATGAAAATTTGATTACGGACAGCATTCTTATATCTGTGACACAAAGCGTTCTGCTTAATCACCTGCCCGTGTTGTCCGGCCTGCCTGTTGTTCATTTTGAGGTCCACTCGGGACCTGGTCGTTTTCTCTTCACGTGTTGTGAATTAATTCTTGAAGGCGCCTTAGAAGCCTCTCCTTCTCAGACTCAAACGCGTCTGTTCAAACATCTGACAGATCTTCTGATCACAACCCTTCTGGATTCTCTAGATCTAGAACTCAGCGTTGCAGGCCGACGCAGACATCGCCAGAAACACATTCGATCCTATATCGAAAGCCGTTTGCAAGAACCCGATCTGACGCCAAAAAGTATTGCAGATGCTTATGGTATTTCTTCCCGAGCACTTTACCAACTCTTTGATGGGGAACCAGATGCTGTTTCGGGGTGGATCTTGAGCCAGAGATTGGAGAGGATTTACAAAGACCTTCAGTCTTCCACTTACGTTTCCATGACCATCGCCGAGATTGCTGCCAAACATGGCTTCAGAAATGCAGCTCATTTCTCAAGGCGCTTCCGTCAAAAATTTGGACTTTCGCCTAGGGAATTTCGTCAGAAGAAACTGACAGGATAAAGTATTACTCGTCACCCAATTACCTAAAAAAGGCGGAAGAATAATCTTCCGCCTTTTTTTCTGTCCAGACCGCTACTAGTACTCAATTAAGTAGCAGAAGTGCCAGCAAGCAGTTTTGCGAGCAGGCGAGCAAAACCGGTCGGGTCTGGCAAAGGCTCACCTTCCTGAACACGAGCCAAATCCAACAGCACGCGTGCAAGATCCTGAATGTTTTCTTTATTCTCGACACGCTGAGCCAAAGCTTTAATCAGCGGGTGACGAGGATTAATTTCCAAAATGGGCAGTGTTTCTGGAAGAGCCTGACCTGACCGGCGCATTAACCTCTGCATGGCCAGATCTGGTCCGCCTTCAGAAGTCATGACGACCGCGCTATCCGTAAGACGAACCGTACTACGAACATCTTTCACTGCATCACCCAAAGCCTCCTTCAACACAGGAACCAGAGTCTCTACATTGGCTGCCTCGACTGTTTCCTCACTGTCTGTAGGGAACTTCTCAAGATCTCCATGAGAATACATGACTGACCGCAAGATTTTGTCGTGGTATGAATGCAATCGCTCTGGCCAGAATGCGTCTACCGGATCTGCGAGGAGAAGAACCTCCAGTCCACGGGCTCGGAAGCCCTCCAACTGTGCGGATGCTTTCAAAGCCTCAAGGTTATCGCCCGTCAGGAAGTAGATAACGTCCTGCCCGTCCTTCATACGCGAGATATAGTCATCAAGCGTCGTTAGATCATCACCATGGGTCGTATGGAAACGTGCGAAACCGGCAATTTCCTGACGGTGCTCACTATCTTCCCACAACCCTTCCTTGAGAACCGCTCCAAAGTTTTCCCAGAATGCATTAAATCCAGCATCTGCGTCCTTAGCCCGGGTTTTAATCTCCGTCAGAACGCGTTTCGTGACCGCCTTGCGGATACGAGCAAGAACTGGGGTGGCCTGCAGCATTTCACGAGAGACATTGAGCGGAAGATCTTCAGTATCGACTACGCCTTGGACAAAGCGCATCCAGTTGGGAAGCAGATCTGCGTCGTCCGTGATGAACATGCGGCGAACATGCAGGTGAATCTTGCTTTCCCGAGACTGTTCCATGAAATCAAATGGTCGAGCGCTGGGGAGAAACAGAAGGGCCGTGAACTCTGTCGTCCCTTCTGCATGCCAATGCATGGTTGCATAAGGCTCATCAAAGGCACGCGCGATGTGCCTGTAAAATTCCGTATATTGTTCCGGCGTAATTTCAGCCTTCGGCTTGCGCCACAAGGCTGTTCCTTCGTTGGCAGCTTTTTCTTCGACTGTTCCGTCTTCACTAACCTCACGCAGGGTGATCGGCCAGGAAATATGGTCGGCCCATTTGCGGATAATCGACCGAAGACGCCAGCTATCCAGAAACTCTTCCGCATCACTTTTCATATGCAGAACAATGTCAGTGCCAGGCGTAGAGCGGGTGGAAGGCGTCAGGGTAAAAGCGCCCTTCCCGTCTGAAGACCAAGTCCAAGCCTCGTCTGCCCCAGCCTTGCGGGACGTCACATCCACCCTTTCGGCAACCATGAACGCCGCGTAGAACCCAACACCAAACTGACCAATCAGACTTGGGCGATCTTCAGCTTTGGCAGCATTCAGTTTTTCACCGAAAGCGCGTGTGCCTGAACGGGCGATCGTACCTAGATTTTGAGCCAGTTCATCATGCGTCATTCCCACACCGTCGTCGGAAATGACCAACTCTTTCTTGTCTTTTTCCGGGGCAATACGAATTGACGCATTTTCTGGAAGAGCGAGAGCAGAGTTCGTCAGCCCTTCAAAGCGGCGCTTGTCTGTTGCGTCGGCTGCGTTCGCAACAAGTTCACGCAGAAAAATCTCTCGATCCGAATAAAGCGCATGCACGACAAGATCGAGCAGACGCCCCACCTCTGCACTGAATTCATGCTGTTCCGGCTGGCCTTGCGTTGCACTCATCGTCATCAATCTCCTCTTAGGAAAGTAACGAAGATATGCGACGTCAGGGTCAATTTTTCAACAGAGTTCAGAGATAACTTGCAAGCGTCATACCCTTCATATTTGCGATAATAGAATATGATGCCTGGAGTTGATTGCTGGTATCATTCAATTGGACGGAAACCTGCGCCAGATCTGCATCTTTTGCGGTTCCAAGCTGGGTTGTCAGAGCGGCTTTCATCTGTGCCAGCATCGTACTCTGACTGGTCAAGCTGTTCTGCTGTATTCCAAGGCCCCCACTGATATCGGATAGCCCTTCGATGACACCGGTATTCGTCGTCTGTAATCCTTGAACCAGCTGTGTGTAATCTGTGGTTCCTGCGTCATCAGAACTCAGAGATGCAACAACCATCAGGTTTCGCATGAGATCTCGGATTGGTGAGCCTGTTGATGTTTTTGAAGAAGTACTTCCTTGTGTCGCAACGATACCTGCGGAAACCGTTTTATTATTCCAAACAGTAATTTTCAGGTTTTGCTGGGATGCTGTGACCGGATTAGTCGAAAGCGCTGCGGAAAACGGTTGATTTTGGCTAGTTTGCCCCGCCAGAGAAAGCGTCTCAGACAGAACATCTGAGGCACTACCATTTCCCATGCTTTGTACAGCTTCCTGTATAGAAGACGAGAGATCAGAGTTACTTAGAATGGTGCTTACGGGGGCAGTAGAAGACTGCAACCCTGCAAAAACATAACTTCCGCCTTCCTGCGTGTTCAGCAGGTTGCCCAAGGATAATAAATCTGATTTAGCCTGCTCGGACGCAGAGCTTATGGACGTTGAGGAAACATTCCCAACAAGGGTTGAAAGTGTCTCATTCAAATTATCTGCGATCGTCGAAATTTGGCTGACTGCACTCTGCGTGACCGTCAATCTGTTTTGCGCCATAGTCACGTTGGCGGTCCAGGCCGACACCTGAGTGATTGCAGGCTGAAGCGCCAGCGCCTGCGCACGTGTTTCCCCAAGCTGGGCGTAGTTGCTGGATTTCACGCCCGTAGAAGCTTGTTCCTGAAGATTATCTTTTATCTGGGATAACGAAGCCAAGTTTAGCATCTGTTGATTCGATAATCCGCCATAACCAAACGATGCCGTAATTCCAGTCATAATCAGCTTCCAACAGCGTTTAAAAGGGCGATGAACATGGATTGTACGGACGAAATAATTTTCGCATTGGCTGAATAGGCGTTCTGTAATGTAACGATATTTGCCATTTCAGTATCGACAGAGACAGTTGATGTTCCTGCCAAGCTTGAAGAGAGATTGGCCTGCGTTGTTTGTGCAAGAGAAAGACTGCTACTTGCATTATTAGCCGTCGCGGCCTGGTTGGCTGTCAAAGACGTCGCAAGAGCCACAAGACTTTGACTTCCACTATATCCGGTAGACAATTTCCCCGTCACACCTAAATTATTGGTAGGGGCGGCTACCTGTCCTGTGCCATCTGATTGAGTGGTTCCAAACGCATAAGACAGAATGTTCTGGACAACACTGCTACTTGCGGTCTCGCCAGATACAAGAAGCGATGGGTCGTCCTGATAGGACTGGGAAACCTGAATATTCTGAGCAAAACCAGCGCTTCCCTGCGGCACAATGGACGTCTGGGACGCCTCGGGAATATTGCCACTTGATGTTGTAAATAAAGACATGCCCTGCGCATCGAAGCGGCTGGCTACGGTATAGGCTAGAGAGTCAAATTGGGCTTGCATCGTTGGGAGCGTGGTATCTCGCAGCGTTATATCAGCTCCGAGGCTTCCACCCGTCAGATGATCAGTAATATCTTTTCCGTTCAGCGTAATTGCTGGAATCGCATTAGCGTCGGAGTTACCCGGGTAGCTCATGCTGGTTGAAATTTGCGCTGAGGCTGTCGTCAAAGGCCACGTGCTCGAAATGGCATCTGCTGAACCCGAAGACGTATTGTGTGTAGGGAGCGTGACACCGTCTTCCGTGGTAATGGACATGTCTCCATTGGAGGAAACCTTCCAATTCACACCCAATTCACTGGAGAGCGATGACAAGGCCGTAAAGCGCTGATTTTCAATATCCGCAGTATCGAGCCCTTGCCCTTTAAGAGCCATGATCTTGGTAGACAAAGAGCCAATAGTCGTCAGGTTGGTATTGATATCCGAAACTGACGAGACAACACCATCGTGTGCGTTCTGACGTTGCTCTTGCACAGTGTCTGCAAGAGTGTTCAACGACTGGGTAAAACTATTGGCCGCAGAAAGAACTATGCTCTGGGTGGTCGAACTGGACGCGGAGCTGGTCAAAGAAATAAGAGCTGACTGAAGATTTCCCAACTGGTCAGAAAGTGTTCCGCTGCTACCAGAATCTGCCGAGGTTGAACCTTGTAGAGCCGTGACGACAGAGAGCGCGTTGCTTGTTGTCGTATATTGGGAAACATCTGAATTCTGGGAATATAAAGCAGTTTGGATATGTGCGTTTGTAGCCAGACTAGTTGTTGCGCGTCGTACGCCGCCACCCGTCCCGTCATTTACGACAGACTGAACATTTGCGACTTCTTTGATATAACCTGCAGTAGACGCATTGGCGACATTCTGGGAGGCCGTAGACATTCCATACTGGACGGCCTGCAAGCCAGAGACGGCGATTGAAAGTGAATCAGTCAGCCCCATGATAGAGAGTTCCCCTCACCCCGCCTTACTGAATCATCGCCAAAGTGGTCTGCAGAAGCTGATTTGCAGTGGTCACGATTTTTGTATTCGCTCCATAAGCCTGCTGCGCGACGATAAGTTTGGTAAGATCACTGGTCAGATCCGTCGTTGAGCTTTCAGTGGAACTGGTGCTGAGCGTCCCTGCCCCATTCGTATTCACTGCATTGACTGTCGGTGCGCCAGATGACGCCGTTGCTGTATAAGCCTGCCCGTTCTGGGCAGAGAGTCCATTAGGGTCTGCGAACGTCGAGAGTGGTATTTTTGCAAGGAGCTGAGAAAGCCCATTATCAAATGTCGCCATCACAGACCCGTCGCTTTGCATAGACAGACCCGTGAAGGTACCGCTTGTGACGCTGTCCGTCGTCATTGTGGGATTGGTGCTATAATTGCTGCTGTCTGTTGCCAGGCTCACACCGGATGTGCTCCCGATGGTTCCCAGGTTGACGGTCATATCCTGCGGCAGCCCCGTATATGAAAAGGTTGCCGCTGAACCCGTAGACTGGGACGCTCCATTTACAGACGCCAGAGAACCATCACTGTTAAACTTCACTGTGGCTGAATTGCTCGAATCTGCTGAATTACTGACAGTCCAGACCAAAGGATCCGTGGAAGACTGTTTCCAGTTCAGGCTCACCTCCTGAGCATTTCCCTTACTGTCATAGGCTGTTGTCGTAGATGTATTGGTACCTTCTGCCCCAGAGGTGCTGCCAATTGCAGCAGACAGAGAAACAGTTGTGCTCTTGGTCGGCTGAAATGCGACGGAATCAGAGATTTTTATAGGTGACAGAGTGCTACTCAAAGCACCTTCTGAACCCACCTGATACCCTTCCAGATAATAACCCGAAGTGTTGACCAGATATCCCTGGTTATTTTGTGAGAAGTCACCATTTCGCGTATAAAACTGCTGGCTGCTGAACGTCGGCGCTGTGCTGGATGTCGTGCTTCCTGTGGGCTGGACAACGTTGAAGAATCCGTTCCCCGAAATTGCGAGCGCCAGCGTATTTGTGGAAGAAACAACCATACCCTGATTGTCAGTATGCTGCCTGGTTGTCGCAGCCACACTGTCGCTCAGTGACTCCCCGTCGCTTGCCAGATCATTGCTTGTCACATAATCGGCAAAGCTTGTTGTTGCAGCTTTATATCCTGTCGTCTGACTATTCGCGATGTTGTTGGAGAGATCGCTGAAAGCATGTGACTGGGAATTAAGGCCACTGACAGCCGTGTTGAGAGAATTGATGATCGACATGGCGGACTCCGGCAGAAACTGGGCTTCGGGCCTCACGCCCGGGTGTTATCTGACCTGACAGTTCCACACCATGCGTTAACGAAACCCTTACACTCGCGGAAAACCTCCTTCTTCCTCCCACGCTCCCTTTCCTTTCTGGCAGACAGAAAACCTTCCCAACAAAGCACTTCAGGCACTGGTTCTTTGTCACGGGACGAGGCAGTATATGCTGACATGCCAGTACCATCAGATGACCCATCCAAGCCCAGAATTCCTGACGATTCTCCCATAAAACCGGCGAGATTCGTACATGGCAGCATCATGCGTCATGTCATCACCATGGCTGGAACCGGGGCCATTGGCCTCATGGCAGTTTTTGCTGTCGATCTTCTGAACTACTTCTACATCTCCCACCTGCATGATTCTGCCCTGACGGCCGCTATCGCTTTTGCGACGTCTCTGAGCTTTCTGCAGATTTCAGTCTCCATTGGCATGACCATTGGACTTGGCGCCTGCATTGGTCGTCTGATCGGCGCGCGCCAGCATGCGGAGGCCCGAAGTCTCGCATCTGCTTTCATTGCTGTCATGGTTGGCATCGCGGCCGTTCTGGGCACGCTCACGGCGGTATTTGCCACACCACTTCTCAGGCTGCTTGGCGCTCAGGGAGCAGCTTTGGAAAACGCGGCGACCTTCCTGCACATAGTGTCGCCAGCTCTTCCATTAGTGTGCCTGGGAATGGCTCTGTCAGCTCTGTTGCGCGCAGTTGGTGATGCCAAACGGTCCATGCGCATTACCCTGACAGGTGCGCTTGTTTCAGCTCTGCTGGACCCCTTGATGATCTTTGTGCTGCATCTCGGTCTGGAAGGTGCAGCCATCAGCACCATTCTGGCGCGATGTGCCATTACAGCGAGCGGCTTCCTGAACCTTCGGGGGCACGCCATGCTGGAATGGCCAAAGAAAGAAGCCTTTGAGCCTGCGATGCGAAAAATTGGCGGCATTGCGGTCCCGGCGATTGCAACCAATCTCGCCACACCAACAGGCGCACTGTTCGTAACTCACGCCATGGCACAGTTTGGGCTAGACGCTGTTTCGGGTCAGGCAACCATCGACCGGATTGTGCCCGTTGCGTTTTCATTGGTTTTTGCTTTGACAGGTTCTGTTGGACCTATCATGGCGCAGAACCTTGGTGCCCAACAATTTGATCGGGTGCGTGAAGCCCTGATGGCCGCGCTGAAGCTGACAGCGCTCTGTGTGGGAACCACCTGGTTTGTTCTTGCCGCCGGGCACAATGTCATTCTCCAGCTTTTCAACGTTCAGGGTATTGGGGCGGAAATCGTACGCCTGTTCTGTTGCTGGCTGGTCCTGAGTTATATGTTCGTCGGGCTGCTATTTGTCGCCAATACGGCGTTCAACAACCTTGGGCACCCTTTCTACTCAACCGGCTTCAACTGGGGACGCGCCACACTGGGAACCATCCCGTTTGTGTGGTTCGGGTCAGCTTATGGCCCGATTGGTATTCTCGTTGGGCAGTCTCTGGGTGTCGTTATTTTTGGCACGTTTGCAGTTCTGACGGCTTTCCGCGTCATTGGACGGCTCGGGCCGCACACAGCCCCCTGACAGATGCAGGCATGATCTCATGCCCGCATCGTTGAAATTCAGGGAGCGGGGTTTGAATGCACCTGGTGAATGGCGTTGATCTTGGCTTCCAGTTCAGGCGTGATCTGTAGACGGGTTGAATCCAGAATTGTCTGAAGCTGATCCGTGCTGGTGGCCCCAATGATATTGGATGTCACGAACGGACGCGACGTCACAAAAGCCACAGCCAACTGAACCGGATCCAGTCCTTCCTCACGGGCCAATGCGTGATAGGCCTCGATGGCAACATCCACACCGGGCTTCTCGTAACGCTGACCACGGTTAAAGAGCGTGGTGCGTGCGCCAGCAGGGCGTGCTCCGTTCAGGTATTTCCCTGTCAAATATCCCTGAGCCAGCGGAGAGTAGGCCAGAAGCCCGACATCTTCCCGCAGGCACATCTCTGCCAGACCAATTTCGAACGTCCGGTTAATGAGATTGTAGGCGTTCTGAATGGATGCCAGCCGCGGAAGACCATTCTGCGAAGCTGCAAGGAATTGTGAGACACCCCACGCTGTTTCATTGGAAACACCGACATGACGGATCTTACCTTGTGCGACCAGATCACCCAATGCGCCAAGAGTTTCAGCAATCGGAACTTCATTGGCTGCCGCCACGTCCCGAAACGTCGTGCCGCCTTCACCAAACAACCCGATTTTACGGTCTGGCCAGTGGAACTGATAAATATCAAGATAGTCCGTCTGCAAACGACGCAAAGAGCCTTCAACAGCATAGTGAATTTGCTTTGGCGTCAAACGGGCTTCCTCACCGCCGGGCCGAAACCACGGTGAAGAACTGCGTCCAACAACTTTGCTCGCAATGACAAGTTTGTCACGGCCGCCGCGAGCTTTTAGCCAACTTCCAACAATGGTCTCAGTCGCGCCATAGGTCTCAGCACGCGGGGGAATGGAATAAAGTTCAGCAGTATCAATAAAATTGATCCCCTGATCGAGCGCCATATCGAGCTGCGCATGTCCTTCGGTTTCCGTATTCTGCTGACCGAAAGTCATTGTGCCCAGGCAGATTTCACTGACCTGAAGACCGGTGCGTCCAAGTTTGCGATGTTTCATAGAAGGTCCAATGAGATGATTTTTTGGATGTCAGGTTGCGCATCCAACAGTTAAATGCGCAACCGGTTAAGCTGAGTCTCTCCTGTGCCGGGATCAAACGCAAGGGCAGGGCATGCATGTTTGCGCTACCCTCGACCAAACAATTTCATTCTTTCCAATTGAATATTTCTTATTCAAAACATTCAAACATACCATTCCGGAATAAAATCGAATTTTTATAAAGTCTTCTATTTTGATTTCTTTATTCATAAGGCCGGATCAGCGGATGTGGCAAAAACAGTTCGGTAAAATCTCAGCTCTCTCTCAAGAGCATCCTCGACAACTTCACGGGCTCTAAAACCGTGACCTTCGTCCGGATAAACATGGAGATCAGACTGTGCCAGTTTTGTTCTCATGGCTTCAGCCTGTGCGAGAGGCACCACCTTGTCAGCACCGCCATGCAGGAACAGGACAGGAACGGAAATTTTCTCTGCATGTGTGAGAGGAGAACGTTCCAGATACACAGCTTCCTTTTCGGGATAAGGCCCAATCAGACCATCCAGATAGCGTGCTTCGAATTTATGCGTCTCTGCTGCCAAGGCCCTTAGATCGGTAACGCCATAAAGAGAGGCGCCTGCCGCAAAGAGATCAGACTGTGCCAGTGCTGACAGAACCGTCAAGCCTCCCGCACTGCTTCCGCGAATAACGCAGCGTGCTGGATCAACCAGCCCTTGTTTAATCAGGGACTGAACACCAGCCAGACAATCCTCAACATCTGCAACACCCCATTGTTCGTTTAGGGCTTCCCGATATTTGCGACCAAACCCTGTTGAACCGCGGTAATTGACATCAAGAACAGCGAAACCGCGGGAGGTCCACCATTGCACTTTGAAAGCAAAGCCTGAATTGGCACGCCCTGTTGGACCGCCATGAGCCATAACAACCAAAGGCGGTTTTTCGCCTTCTTTTAGATGCGACGTGCTGCTCGCTGGTTCATAGAAGAGCGCGTATGCCTTCGATCCATCGGCTGTTGGAAAAGAGAACAGAGAAGGCTTGGCAATGTCGTCACACGTAATCGTATTAGGCAGCACAACACTTGAGCGAAAACGCTCGAAATTCCCATCCATGTCACCAATAGCCAAAGCAGGTGGAGCGTTTTCGGGGGCATCAATCCAGGCAAACTGTCCATTCGACAGACGTTCTGGAACGTTGACGGGCGCTCCCATCTGAACAGTTTTCCAGTGTCCATCTGCAAAGAGCAGAACGCCAGTGAGGCCTTCCCGAATTCCTAATGCGAGCAGCTGACCGTCAGGCAGTGGCGTGAGTGTTCTTTGTCCGAAGACCCAATGCGGCAGACCAATCTCAGCTCCAGCCTCTGGGAAAAACTGCTCTTTCCATCCCGTTTGATCATGCACGAATTTAACAGGCGTCCAGCAGCCCTGAGCATCTGATGTCGCATAGAGGTTACCATTTGCTCCCCAACGCGGTTCAATAATGCTGCAGGGTGTCTGACCACTCAGATCTGTGGCCTGTCCAAGCTTGAGGCCGGTTCGGTCAACAGGCGCCACATACAGTCGGGTGACTGTCCATGGCATTTCCGGATTCTGCCAGGAGAACCAGGCCAGAGAGGCACCATCCAACGAGGGGCGAGGGGCTGCATAGAAATCAGCCCCGTCTGCCAGAACCGTTTCCTGGCCCGACTGTGATACATGAACAAGCGCCGCTATTGGCAGACCTTCGTCATGCGTTTCACGAACGCAGAAAACACCGTCTCCCGCTGTATCCCATGTCAGATCAGCATAACGCATTTCCGGTGCACGATCGCCAGATAACGCCTGAAACGTGCCCTCTCTGTTACTGAACCACAGACCGCCAACCTTTCGGTCACTGAAGACGACTTCCGGATATCCGTTTTTCAGGCGGACATCCCACGCTCCTCCACCATATTCGTGAACACGGGTTCCGACAGTTCTCTCTGGCGGTATCAAGTCTACGAGTGTTCTATCGTGACGTCGTCCGACGATCACCGTGCGGCCTTGCTCTTCTGGTCGGGTCTCCTGCCAGAATACCCAGTCTTCAACCGTTCTGAGTTCAGAGAAAGAAAGAGTGCGGCCAGCCACGAGTTCAGGGCCAACCCAGGAGGGCCAGTTTCCGGCTACGTGAGGAGGGCAAAGCTCAGTCATTTTTCATCCCGTGTCTGATGTCCTAATATCGTAGCTGGCGGTTTTGCCTTCCGCCATATTCGCACAGGATCACGACACTGTTTCATCTCACGCAATTTCTCGATCACCTGCTCCAGGAATATGGCTACGGCGTTATCGGCGTGACAGTCATGCTGGAAAGCATGGGCCTGCCACTGCCAGCGGAAAGCATCATCATCGCTGCGTCCCTCTATGCAGGCAGTACGCACCATCTAGAGATTCGATGGATTGCCCTTGCCGCTGTGACAGGCGCCATCATGGGCGATAATTTCGGGTATCTGCTCGGCCACCATTTTGGCTACAGCATCCTGAAGAAACACGGCAAGAAAGTCGGCTTGACTGATGAGCGCCTGATGCTCGGCCGCTATCTTTTTCGCAAACACGGCGGGATTGTTGTCTTCCTCGGACGCTTTGTCGCTGTTCTGCGTGTGTTCGTTGCTCTTCTGGCTGGAGCAAACCGAATGCCCTGGCATTCGTTTCTTTTTTTCAACGCGCTTGGCGGTCTCTTCTGGGCTGGGGGCTATGCCTTCATCACTTATGAACTCGGTAAGCAGATCGAAAAGATCACCGGGCCGGTTGGAATTGCTCTGGCCGTCGTAGGAGCCTGCTGTCTGGGAGGAGCGTTTCTCTTTCTCAAAAAGAACGAGAAACGACTGACTGAAGAAGCCATCAAACAGGCTGAAGAAGATGAAAAGCGTTCAGCCGCCGGAGCCCACGAAAAAGGACAACACTAATGACCCGTCTTTCCCAGACCAGCTGGTCTCTTGATAATCTGAACCGTCTGGATGGTCAGACTGCGCTCATTACGGGCTCTACAGGCGGTCTGGGTTTCGAAATTGCCTGTGGACTGGCTGCACGTGGCGCTTCCATCATTCTAAGTGGGCGTAACCTGGAGAAGGGCAGGGCGGCTCTTAACCGCCTGTATGAACGTGTTCCAAGTGTGCAGGGCCGCTTTGAAGTGCTGGATCTTGCCTCACTGGCATCTATTGCAGCTTTTGCCACCGCTTTGCGCGAGCAGGGACGCCCCATTCAGCTTCTTGCCAATAATGCTGGCATCATGGGCCCTGCATCCCGGCTCACCACGAAAGACGGGTTTGAACTTCAGTTTGGTACCAACCACCTTGGTCACTTTGCTCTGACCGGACGGCTGCTCCCTCTATTAGCCGCGGGCAATGCGACAATCATGACTGTCGCGTCTCTTGCTGCCCTGAAGGGTGAAATTCCGTTTGGTGATCTGAATGCCCGTCACCGCTACAATCCGATGGCACGTTACCGGCAGAGTAAACTTTCAAATCTGCTCTTTGCTCTGGAACTAGACCGTCGGGCCAAGAAAGCTCCTTGGCCCATTCATTCACGGGCTGCTCATCCCGGCTGGGCAGCAAGCGATATTGTCTCCAATAACGGCTCGCTTGATCGGAATGGTACACCGATTGGTCGCTGGGGTCGTAAAATTGCCCGAAGCTTCGCCGGCCCTGTGTTTCATATGATGGGACAGACAGTGGAGGAGGGGGCTTGGCCGCTTCTCTATGCTCTGGCGTCTCCTGAAGCGCAGGACGGAGGTTATTATGGGCCTCTGGGCAAGGGAGAAAGAACCGGTCTCCCGGGTGACGCCGGGCTGCCAGAGGCTGCGTCAGACCATACGCTTGCAAAACGCCTCTGGGCAATTTCTGAAGAAATGACTGGCGTCAAATACGGCCTTCTCTAAGGCCGTATCTGTACAGGCGACGTGTCTCAGGGCCGAACCATGATCATGATGACAATGATCACCATGAGAATGGTCGGTACCTCATTTGCGATCCGGTAATATTTCTCGGAATGCGGATTACGGTCTTCTGCGAACAGACGACGCCATTTGCTGCATGCCCCATGAAACCCCATGAGGCCGAGAACGCAGATCACTTTTGTCCACCACCAGCCGCTGTTCCAGTCCACCAGACCCGGCACAGACGACATCATGCCACCCACGAGCACGGTAACGATCATCGCAGGCGTCATGATCTGACGGAGAAGCTTGCGCTCCATGATTTTGAAACGTTCGCTCTCCGCAGTACCAGGCGTTGTCTGGGTATGGTACACGTAAAGGCGTGGCAGATAGAATGTCCCCGCCATCCAGGCTGTGAAGGCCATGATATGGAGGGACAGGAACCAGCTCAGGTGATCAACAACAAAGTCCATCAGTTCTCTTTCTGGCTTTGAAGTGTCTTGCGAAGCAGCGGTACCAGTTCGGAGAGATGACCGATCCTGACGAAGCCTGGCGTTGGCCAAAATGCCGGAAGAGGAAGGTCTTCCGAACGAAGAAGCACACAACTCATACCAGCACGCCGGGCGGCTTCAGCACCCGTGTCACTATCCTCAATCACAACACAGTTTTCTGGCAGAACACCTTCTGCTTTTGCAGCGTACAGATAAACCTCAGGAGATGGCTTCGGTTCATCCATGTCATTTGCTGAATGGACCCGGTTTTCCGGGAAAAACGTGGTCATCTGCGTCCGTTCAAACTTGGCGTCCATCTCTACGACAGACGAGTTCGAACCAACACGAAACGGCAGTTGTAAACCACGTATTCCCTGTAGCATTTCCGGCGCTCCCTCTACAGGTTCCGCCATTTTCTGCATCAGGTGTACGAGATTTTCTCTCATTTTGAGTGCCGTATTTTCAGGAAGAGCATATCCCGTTTCATGCTCTAATTCTTTCACGACCTGAGAGAGTGCCTTACCTGAAAACCTGTCATGAGCCTCATCGTCTGAAATCTTGAGACCAAGCGACCGAGCGAATTCTGCTGTGGCCCGACAGGACGCACGCTCACTGTCCACGAGTACACCGTCACAGTCGAAGATGACCAGTTTCAGCTGGCCTGCTGTATCCAGAGCCGTGGTCATATCGCGCGCACCGCTTCCACGAGAGCACCAACGTTTTCAGGCGGCGTGTGCTGCATAACGCCGTGTCCCAGGTTGAAAACATGCGAACGTCCGCGAAGCGCGTCCCGGATCCCCTGAGCCTCACGCACCATGGCCTCACCGCCAGAAAACAGGACCATCGGGTCCATGTTTCCTTGCAGCGTCACGTTTGGTACCAGCTCCGCAATCTGCGCCGGATCAGCCACTGTATCGAGCGCCAGCGTATTGATCCCGGTCTTTTCTGCGTATTCGCGTATCATGATCCCTCCGAGGCGCGGAAAACCGATAATCGGCGTTCCCGGATGCTTCTCCCGGATATGACGCACGATCTGCCGGGTGGGTTCGATCACATACCGACGGAACGCACTGGGAGGAAGAATTCCAGCCCAGGAATCGAAGAGCATGACAGCTTCGGCCCCGGCTTCAATCTGGCCGCAAAGCATCTCTGCCGTGCTGATCGTCAGAGTTTCAATCAGACGGTCAAACAGCGCTGGATCAGTTTGCATCATTCTGCGGGTATTGGCGAAATCCCGCGATCCGCCGCCCTCAACCATGTAACAGGCGACCGTAAAGGGGCTACCAGCAAAGCCGAGCAATGTCGTGACATCTGGGAGCGATTTACTCAGTCGCGACAGTGTCTCCCGCACAGGCGCCGTGGCCTCCTGTACACGCTTTGGATCAAGTTTTTCCAGATCTGCCTGAGAACGGATGGCGCCAAGAACCGGGCCTCGACCATCAATGAATTCAAGGGACTGACCCATTGCCCAGGGCAGAATGAGAATGTCCGAGAACAGAATTGCTCCGTCCATTCCATACCTGCGGATCGGCTGCAGGGTGAGTTCTTCAGCCATGTCCGGAGTCATGCAGCGCGTCAGGAAGTCGGCCTTGTCACGCATGGCACGAAATTCGGGAAGGTAACGCCCTGCCTGCCGCATGAGCCAGACCGGCGGGGGCCAGACAGCTTCACCCTTGAGAGCTCTTAAAAGCGGTTTCGAGGACGGGGAGAGGGGTGCGTTTTCCGAATTCATGCCGCTCACTAACCATGAAAGAAATAAGAAAGAAATCCTGGAGGATAGGATGATCCCTGTGGATACCGGGGTACCCGGCTCTCTAAAAATGTACCCCGTCTTACTCACACTGTGTACAACTGCAAAACCCGCAGTGGACAAGGGGGTGTAGGATTCTATCCCGATTTGCTCACAGACCCCCTGTGTACAACCCCCAAAATTCGGGGGCGTACCCAACAATCCACGGTACTCGGTACCTTCCCGCAAACTTCAAGTACTGTCCCCATGTACCCCAGTACTGACACAATCTTTTCACCGGGTCATACGCAGTACTGGCACTTGTGCTGGCAGTCGATAGTTTGGAGTCGCATCTTATGACCTTGCTCAATAATTCCATAATCCTCGCAAGTGGCTCGAGTGCCCGGCGAGTACTTCTGGAAGAGAGTGGTCTGATCATTCAGGTTCGACCAGTAGATCTGTATGAAGAGGCCTTGCGCCAGCAGTGTGAAAGTGAAGGAAAATCTCTGGGAGACACGGCTCTGGCTCTCGCGGATGCCAAAGCGAGGCTTGCGGCCGATGTATCGCCGGACACCAGTCTGATTATCGCGGCTGACCAGATCCTCGATCTGGACGGAACAGCCTTTGCGAAGCCGCAGGATCTCAATGAGGCGAAGACGCATCTTCAATGCCTTCGAAACCGCACGCATACTCTTCAGACGGCTGTCGTTCTGTATCGGGGTTCACAGAAAATCTGGGAGACACTCGCTACTCCTCAAATGACGATGCGCCCCTTTTCCGATGAATTTCTGGAGTTCTATCTAAGAGAGGAGGGAGACAGGATACTGTCCTGCGTAGGGGCTTATCGGCTGGAAAGCTTGGGTATTCAGCTCTTTTCCAAAATTTCGGGCGATCAGGATGCTATCCTTGGACTTCCACGGCTTTCGCTTCTTGAGAAGCTGCGTCAGGAGAACGTGATTCTAGCCTGAAAAAGTGTTTTTATGGCTTGTCACGATGAAAACATCCTTATATACCGCGCTCATCCGGCTCCACCCCAAAGGGGCTGTAGATGAAACACGTGGGGCCATAGCTCAGTTGGGAGAGCGCCTGAATGGCATTCAGGAGGTCGTCGGTTCGATCCCGATTGGCTCCACCAGTTTCTCCCAAAAAATCTGAATTTCTGCTTTCTGTGTTTTTACACACGAAGCGCGGAGAGCCATGCCTTAGACCTGTCCTTCAATACGAAGGATCAGGTCTGTTTCCAATTTAGGAGAGGGGGCGAACGAGGTCTGCAATCAGGCCATTCGTTGCCATCAGGGCATCTTCAGGTCCAAGTTCTAAAAGAAGGCCCCGGTCTCCACCATTGATGACGATGGGCGGTCCATCCATTGCACTTTGATCAAACGCTGTTGGTACAATACTGCGCTGGCCGAACGGACTGACACCGCCAATTTTGTACCCTGTCCGCTGTTCTGCCTCTGGGCGAGAGAGCATTTTGGCTTTTCTCCCCCCAAAGGCTGCTGCAACACGTGTGAAATCCAACTCGCGATCAGCAGGCAGGACAACACAGGCAGGGCGACCGTCAATCTGCACCATCAGGGTTTTGAGAACATGATCCGGGGAAAGACCCAAGGCTTTGGCGGCGGCGATACCAAGTTTCCCAGCGGATGGATCGTAGTCATAAATGCGACGCTGATAGGGAATGGACAGAGCATCCAAGGTCAGGGTTGCGGAAGTGTCCTGTGTATTCATTCCTGTTGCTCTTATTCTCTCGGCTTGTTGTGTCAGGATGGCAGGTAGGGTCAGGGGATGCTAGACTATGAGCTTCTTTAATAAAGATGACAGGGTTTCATGGCCGCTGGTTTCCTAGCCTGTATGCTTGCTTCGGCTTTGCATTATCGTATTCCTCCCCGTGTTCTTCCTGCCATTCAGCGGGTTGAAGGTGGAGTGATGGGCAAGGTTAGCCAGAATAAAGACGGATCAGTGGATATTGGTCTCATGCAGATCAATTCGCGATGGATCCTTCCTATTTCATCCATGCTGCACCAAAGCCCTGCCCAGATTGCAACGCGACTGGCCCTTGAGCCTTGTTTCAATGTTGCTGCCGCTGCGATGATTTTGCGCACCGCGCTGGATAATGAACACGGGAATCTCATGCGTGCCATTGGAGACTACCATTCGCGGACCGTGCCATTGAACATGGAGTATCAGCGTAAGGTGCTTGCCGCAGCAACCGAACTTTACGTAAGGCAGCCGTCCCGAGGATAGCCAAAGGAAGAATGTTATCTTATAACGTTTTTCCTTTCCATCCGTCCGGGGAAACTCATGCGCTGTGTCCGAACCCTGTTTCTGGCTGGTTCGCTTCTGACTGCGCCTTTTGCGTATGCTGCTCCATTGCCTGTGGTCTGCGTTGAGGCAGCTTGGTGTAATATTGCAGCGCAGATTGGTGGACCGGCCGTCCAGACACAGTCTTTAATTTCAACTCCGGGCATCGATCCCCATGAGTTGACGCCAACGCCATCCATGGCGCGGAACATGGCTCATGCCAGCGTCATCGTTCTGAATGGCGCGACCTACGATGACTGGGCAGTCCATTTTTCTCCTTCATCAGCAACACGGATTATTGCGGCGGAAGAAGCGGGATGGCGCGTAGGGGATAATCCACATCTGTTCCTTGATCTGAGCGCCGTGCGTAAAGTGGCCTCAGCCGTGGCGGACGCGTTTATAGCGCGGGGCCTGGATCAGACGGATATTCGTAGCCGCCTAACGAGTTTTCTGACTCAGGTTGATGCTCTGTCTGGCCAGACAGCAGCCATCAGGCAGAAACACGACGGGACTATCATCGGTGTCATGGAACCGGTGGGAACTGATCTGATCCAGACGATGGGACTCAGGATCATTGACCCCGGGTTTGCCCTGTCAGTCATGCATCATAGCGAACCGTCTCCGCGGGATGTGGCTCAACTGGAAACTGCAATCGACAGCAGACAGATCAGATTTCTGATCGTCAATCCTGCCGTCAGGTCTCCACAGATTGACCGTATGGTAGAACGGGCCAGGGGCAGCGGTCTGCCGCTGGTTATGATAGGAGAGACGCTCCCTGTCAGCCAGCAATGGCAAGACTGGGTCTCGTCGATCCTTCAGTCCGTTCAGCAGGCACTTGATGGCCAGTCCCGATAACCTTGTTCTTGAGAATGTTACCCTCTGTGCAGGCCAGACACGTGTTTTAAATCAGGTTTCCCTGACCGTGCCTCTTGAAGGCATTACGCTTCTGTCAGGGCGAAATGGTGCAGGAAAATCGACTGTTCTGCGGGCCTGTCTGGATCTTGTAAGGCCTGAAAAAGGACAGATCCTGATTGACGGTCTTCCACCCGGAATGGCCTGTGAACGCATTGGATATATGCCGCAGGGTTTGAGCGATGCGGCTCTCATGATTCCGGCGATCAGTCATGTGATGGCTGCCATGGATGGTGCGCGCTGGGGCGTGCCTGTTCGTTTTGGTCAAAGAAAAAGGGAGGCCGAGCGGCTTCTTACCCTGACTGGAGCACTCTCTTTCTCAAAACGACCTCTGGGACATCTGTCAGGGGGAGAGCGACAGCGTGTCTGTCTGGCACAGGCACTTGCTGGTCAACCGGGTCTGCTCCTTCTGGACGAACCCCTTGCCGCTCTGGATCACGGCGCGCAGCAGCAGATTGTTTCCCTGCTGGTATCACTCACCCAGAGCCTTGGCGTTTCAATCCTTATGACATCCCATGAAACCGCCGCGCTGGATAGAAACGTGACGCGCGTTCTGGTTCTGGAAAATGGCGAGTTGCATGTTCGAATTTGAATTCATGCGGCATGCATTTTTGGGATGCACGCTCGTCTCTGTTCTCGCAGGAACTGTGGGATGGTTTCTGAGCCTGCGGCGACAGGCTTTTGCCGCCCATGCACTGTCCCATATTGGCTTCAGTGGAGCCGCAGGGGCAGTCTGGCTTGGCGTTTCGCCTCTCTTTGGAATGATTGCTTTCAGCCTTCTGGCAGGCCTTGCCATAGGAAGCGAAGGTGAGGGACGCGGTAAAATTCCCCCTCAGAGAGACAGTACGATTGGTCTTGTGCTTGCTGCCAGCCTTGGCTTGGGCACGTGGTTCCTGCATGAGGCCAACGGCGCCTCCAGCATGGCCACAACACTACTGTTTGGGGATGTGCTTGGAATTGACACTCCAACGCTGTTTATTCTGGCTGGAGTGACGGCCCTTTGTCTGGCGGGGCTGGTTTTTCTGGGAAGGCCGCTTCTGTTTTCGAGCCTGACGCCAGAAGTAGCGCGTGCACGTGGCGTGCCTGTGCGTCTGACGTCCCTTGGATTTATGGCTGTAGCAGCTTTGGCCTGTTCAGCATGTGCCGAAGTCTCCGGCGCATTACTGGCCTTCAGTCTCATGATTGGCCCAGCGGCTACGGCATTGAGGCTAGGGCTACGCCCGGCGATGGGACTACTGATTTCCGTATTGCTCGCTCTTGTCCTGTCCTGGGGCGGTCTGATGCTGTCCTGGATAACGGATATTCCCATTCCATTCTGGATTGGATTGGGAGCAGGAGCTTTTTACGGATTGGCGAACGTTTGGACGCGTTTCAAGGCTAGTTGAGTGTTCCTGCACACGAGGACACAAGCACGATAAACGCCACAAGACCAATATGCATGATGATCAGGGCTCTGCCAGAGATGTATGGGACATCACGGGTGGTATCAGGTGTAGGCGTTAGCATTGAGGGCCTCCGGAGCAGTCCTGGAATTCATATAGAGTTCTGATTTTCATGGCTAGAATAAGTGGAAAGTCACTTAATTTTCAAAAAAATAGAAAAATGCAGAAAAACTGAATAGATTGCGATATGTTAATGTCATTATGCCAAATGATACAAAAACATCTCGACCTGCTCGTGAACAGATAGACCTCTCACAGGTTGAGGTCTCACCAAACGCGAAATTGATCCTGATGCTTGCAGCTATGGTTGCTGCAATCTGTGGTGGTCTCTACGGTTACGACACGGGCATCATCTCAGGCACATTGCCTTTGATTGGTGATGATTTTCATCTGAACTCCACAATGAAGGAAAGTGTAGCTTCGGCTATTCTCCTTGGCGCAGTATTCGGAGCCTTTATAGCCGGATCTTTGTCAGAGAAATTCGGGCGCCGCACCACAACATGTTTGGTTAGCGGTGTCTTTGTCCTTGGCGCGACCGCATGTGCTTTCTCTCCGGATGTATGGAGCCTCATTGCCGCACGGTTTGTGCTTGGACTTGCCGTTGGTGGTTCCACACAGGTTGTGCCGATGTATATTTCGGAACTGGCTCCCCAAGAACGGCGGGGAAGCCTGGTGACGATGTTCAATGTGGCCATCGGTCTCGGTATTCTGATTGCCAACATTATCGGTCTTACCCAGCGCACAAACTGGGGTTGGCGCCCTATGGTGGGGATTGCCGCCATACCGGCTGCCCTCGTCTTCGTATCCATGTTCTTCATGCCGAAAAGCCCGCGCTGGTCTGCTGAGAATGAAGGCATGAAGAATGCCATTCTTCATCTTAGCCGTATCCGCACCACAAAAAGGGCTGTTCGCAAGGAAGTCGAAGCCATTCGTGAGAATGCAGAGGGTATCAAGCAGGAGAACCGAGGGTGGCGTGGTCTTTTTCAGCCATGGGTTCGTCCGGCTCTGGTCGCAGCACTGGGCGTGGCGTTTTTCACCCAGTGTGGTGGCCTGGAGATGATGATCTACTATGCCCCAACATTTTTGAATGATGCTGGTTTCGGCGCATCGTCGGCGCTTTGGGCCTCGCTTGGTGTCGCGATCGTTTATTGCATCATGACCATTCTGGGCTGTCTTTTCGTAGACCGGATCGGTCGGCGTCGCCTGATGCTGATCATGGGCCCGGGGGCTGCACTCTCGCTGGTTGGTCTGGGTATCATGTTCATGCTTCACCCGGCCGCAGGCAGCGCGGGGTCTTATCTGATCGTGGCGTTCCTGCTGTTGTTCATGATGTTCAATTCTGGTGGCATTCAGGTCTGTGGCTGGCTGTTGGGCGCTGAAATGTTCCCGCTGTCCATGCGTGGTCAGGCAACCTCGCTACATGCCGCTACCTTGTGGGGGGCTGATCTGCTCGTCACCAGCACGGCTCTTACGATGGCAGAGGGAATTGGTCTGACATGGACGATGTGGTTTTATGCCCTCGTCAATCTGGCTTCGGTCATTTTTGTCTTTTTCTTCGTCCCAGAAACATCCGGTGCTTCTCTCGAAGATATTGAAGACGCCTTGGTGGAAAACCGTTTCCGGCCTACTCGCGATAACAAGCGCATTGTGCCGGAAGACGATGAAGAGGACGCACGCTCCGCTGCATGATAGCTTTCCCTTTTTGAAGGGAAACATACATGTTGGATGTTATTGCAAAACGGGTTGTTGCCGCGCGAAGTGGCAGCAACCCGTTTGTCATTGGGCGTATGAAATCTGGTTGGCTGGTTATTGGTGAGACGCAGCCTCTTGCAGGATATTGCCAACTCCTGGCTGATCCTGTCGTGTCTTCCCTGAATGACCTGAAAGGTGAGGAACGGATTCAATATCTTCTGGATGTTGCAGCCGTTGGGGACGCTCTGCTTGCGCTGACCGATTCAAACCGCATCAATTACGAAACATGGTGCAATCTGGCGCCTTCGCTCCATACGCATATTGTTCCGCGGTATGCGTCAGAACCTGAAGAGCTACGCATCAAGGCAGCCAGTATTGCTTACGATTATGCGTCTGCACGCCCATTCAGCCTTGAGCATGACGGGGCCTTCATGGATGCCATGCGGCGTGAGCTACATATTCAGCCTTGAGAAGGCTGCCGGACTGCAAGAAGAAACCAGAGACGGAAAATAGCGGTCTCACAACGTGTCTGGCGCTGAAGCTCTCTTCGCCTCCAGAGGATTTTAATTCTGGCTTTTAACGTCCGGGCTCCGTCCAGTTCTGACAGAAGGGTCTGTGCGTCTTCTGTCAGGATATCCGGTTCCTGGAGTAGGTGCTGAACATTGGACTCAAAGATCGTCATGAAGACGCCGGGTCCGCGTCTGAGAGCACTTAAGCCTCGGCTGAGAAGCGAACGCTTGGCTCCGACAGTGTTGCGCGCGTGCTGGCGATAATAGCTGACACACCGCTCATCAAAAAAGACTTTGCCGCCAGAGGCCATCGTGACGAGGTAGGCCCACCAGTCATGAAGGATGAAGGGGGGAGGCAGTCGTTCGTAAAGAAGCGCATACGTTGCCTCGTTGATGACAACAGTATGTCCAGTCGCAATATTCTGTGTCAGGGCGGAGGCAAAGTCAGGCGTTTTGCGGAGGGATGCTGACTTGCTGAACACGTTGAGCGAAGAATCCGTCAAATACTGACGAGCACAGTAGAGTGCCGGCCTATCGAGTGGCTGCATATGTAGCCACTCCAGCGCCCATTCCAGCTTCTGGGGCTGCCAGACATCGTCTTGATCCACAAACGCTACGAATGGCGTGGGAGGAATGGAATCCAGAAGGTGTAGGTAGGACCCCGTCACGCCCATGTTGCCCATAACGGACGTGATTTCAACGCAGCGTCCGTGTCCTCGATGCTCCTTAAATGAGAGCATGATTACGCGTGATGCATCAGTTGACCCATCATCACGCCAGTAGAGGACCCAGTCTGTATGAGTCTGTGCGAGGATGCTGTCGAGTTGTGCGTTGAGATAGGTTTCGCCGTTATGCAGGGACAGTAAAATGGCGACGCGGTCTGTCCTGTCGCCGGTCTGGCTTGCTCCTCCCCGTATCATCTGTGGGTTCCAGCGGCGAATGCCGGAGTGGGGAGAAGACATAATATCCTTGGTTGAAACGGGTCAGGAAACTAGGGTCATCCTGCAAGGTTGCTGGGATGACCCCTTATTCTCAGGTTGCTGCGAAAAGCCGGTGGACTGTCCGCGCCACGCTCTCACGCCATTCTGGCAGACGAACACCGAAAATACGATGCAGTTTCGAGCAGTCTAGTCGGGAATCCTGCGGGCGCTTGGCAGGGGTTGGCCAGTCTTCCGTCCGGATTGCACTGACTGTTGGCATGGTCTGACCATGCTTTTCTGCTTCTTCGAGCGCGGCAACAGCCAGACCGTGCCATGTCGTTTCGCCTGTGCCGCTGGCGTGATAGATGCCACCAAATTCCGGCTTCCAGCCATCTTTTTTGATGAGGGCCAGAATAGCGAGAATAGCATCAGCCAGATCGTCAGAACTGGTGGGGTTGCCGCTTTGATCGCCAACAACCTTGAGCGCCGGATTTTTAGCGCCGGCATTGATCATGGTCTTGACGAAATTCTTGCCGTGAGCGGAGTAAACCCAGGAGGTCCGAAGAATGATGCTCTTCGGGTTTGCCGCCAGAACAGCCTGTTCGCCGTCAGCTTTGGTGCTGCCATAGACTGTTTCAGGGCTTGTAGGATCCTCTTCCGTGTAAGGAGATCCCTTGTCACCAGAAAAAACATAGTCCGTTGAAACATGGATGAACGGAATGTCGGCCTTTGCGCAGGCTTCCCCGAACGCCTTTGGGCCGGAGCAGTTGGCGCGCTCGGCTCCAGCTGTTTCCGTTTCTGCCAGATCAACGGCCGTCCAGGCGGCCGCATTTACGACAGCTTCAGGGCGGTATTTTTCAATCGCTGCGGAAATGGTTTCCGGTTTGTCGAAGTCGAACTCCGGGCGCCCAACACGGATGATCTGATCACCCCCGATGTTCGCAAGAGACGTCGCAAGCTGGCCATTGCCACCCGTGACGAGGATAGGACCTGTGCTGGACATAATGCGACTCACTTTTCGTAGGAGAACCAGCCTTTGGCTGCGGAGAAGTGCGGAGCGACCTTATCCTTGTCAGAAAGGATAGCCTCTTCTTCGGCGATGGGCCAATCGATGTTCAGGTCCGGGCAGTTCCAGATGACGGCGCGCTCGGAAACCTTGCTGTAAAGCGATGTGCATTTGTACTGAACTTCCGTGTTCTCTTCGAGAGTCACGAAACCATGCAGAAAGCCCGGCGGAACCCAGAGCTGAGACCAGTTTTCAGCAGACAGCTCTGCAGCTACCCATTGACCGTACGTTGGTGAGCCTGTGCGAGCATCCACAGCGACGTCCCAGATCGCGCCACGTGTTACACGAACCAGCTTTCCCTGCTCATAGGGAGCAAGTTGGCAGTGAAGTCCGCGCACAACGCCTTTTTCGCAGGACAGGCTTTGATTGTCCTGAACGAAGGGAAGGTTGATACCCGCTTCTGTCATACGATCGAGATTGTAGGTCTCCGAAAAGAAACCCCGATTGTCACTAAAACGTGGCGGCGTGACGAGAATGACGTCGGGAATGGCGAGACGTTCAACCTTCATGACGAATTCCTTTTTATAAACGATGTCCGGGAGCGGAGACAAAACAGAGAGGGGACAGAAAAAACGCTGTCTGGGAAATTCAGACAGCGTTTTGGACATCCAGTTCAGGAAGCGTGGTCTGCCAGTTCAAGCAGAAGGCGGCCGAGTTCTGTTTTGCCCATTTTTTTTGCATGGGCACGAAGCTGGTCAGCGTTGATGAACTTGTTGCGGAACGCGACTTCAGCAGGTGAGCCAACCAGCATGCCCTGACGGGACTGAATGGTCTGAACGAAGGTTCCAGCCTGCATCAGGCTATCTGGCATACCAGCATCAAGCCAGGCACAGCCACGACCAAGGCGGTCAACCTGCAGAGTACCTTCTTCAAGATACATACGGTTGAGATCGGTAATTTCCAGTTCGCCGCGGGGACTGGGTTTCACCTTCTTGGCGAAATCCACAACGCGATGATCATAGAAATACAGACCTGTGACGGCCCAATGGGATTCCGGTTGAGCTGGTTTTTCTTCGACTTTTAGAGCTCGGCCGCTTTCATCAAACGAGACCACGCCATAGCGCTCAGGATCACGGACCTGATAGGCGAAGACGGTTGCGCCTTCCGGCCGGTTCGATGCTGCGCGCAGCAGCACACCCAGATGTTCGGAGAAGATCAGATTGTCGCCGAGAGCGAGTGCGCAAGGAGCGCCCTGGATCCAATCCTCGGCAATCAGAAACGCCTGTGCCAGACCGTCTGGGGACGGCTGAACCCGGTATTCAAACTTCACGCCAAACTGTGATCCATCGCCCAGAAGACGCTGGAACTGGGGCATGTCATGCGGGGTCGTGATGATCATGATATCCCGGATTCCCGCCAGCATCAGCGTGGAAAGGGGATAATAGATCATCGGTTTGTCGTAGACCGGCAGGAGCTGCTTTGAGGAAGCAAGCGTCATGGGATACAGGCGTGTGCCCGAACCGCCAGCCAGGATAATGCCCTTCATGGGCTTCGTCTCGATCGTGCTCATGCGCGTGTTCCCAGTCGCTGTCCCGTATAACGCTTGGAGCGGATTCCTTCCCACCAGTCACGGTTGTCGAGATACCACTGAACCGTTTTGCGGATGCCAGTTTCGAAATCGTTCTTGGCTTTCCAGTCCAGCTCCTTTTCGGCATGGGACGGGTCGATTTCATAGCGGAAATCATGGCCGGGACGGTCTGTCACATAACGGATCAGACGCTCACGCGGGCCTTCCGGGTCTGGCAGGAGTTCATCCAGAACGGCACAGATCTTCTTGACGACTTCGAGGTTCGTGCGCGGCTGACGGGCACCGATGGCATAGGTCTCACCGGGTTTGCCAATTTCGACAGCGCGGACAAGAGCTTCAGCATGGTCCTCAACGAACAGCCAGTCGCGAATGTTCTCACCCTTGCCATACACCGGCAATTCACGACCTTCGATGGCATTGATGGTCACGAGCGGAATGAGCTTTTCCGGGAAGTGCCAGACGCCATAGTTGTTGGTCGTATTGGTGACGAAAGTTGGCAGGCCGTAGGTATGATACCAGGCACGAACCAGATGATCAGACGAGGCTTTTGATGCGGAGTAGGGGCTGCGTGGATCGTAAGGGGTCGTCTCGGTGAAAGGCGGATCATTTGGCTCTAGATGGCCAAACACTTCATCCGTTGAAATGTGATGGAAGCGGAAAGCCGCTTTCTCATCATTTCCAAGGTTGCTCCAGTATTTTCGGGCAGCTTCCAGAAGAGAGTAAGTGCCGACAATATTTGTCTGGACAAAAACGCCCGGACCATCAATCGAGCGGTCTACATGGCTTTCAGCAGCAAGATGCATGACTGCATCCGGACGGTATTCTTCGAAAAGGCGTTGCATTTCAACGCCATTCACGATGTTTGACCGTGCGTGAGAGTAACGCGGATCGGAAGCAACTTCGGATACGGTGTCTTCGGATGCTGCATACGTCATGCAGTCCACATTCAGAACGCTGTGTTCAGTGTTCCTGATAATATGACGCACCACGGCCGAACCTATGAAGCCGCAACCGCCTGTCAACAATATCCGCATTTCAACCTCTTAACATCACGGTAGGAGCTTCAGCCCCGTCACGAAGAAGTATCTTACAGTGTTGTACAAGAGGCGCAAATTTTGCTTGTGGTAATATTTAGTGAAACCAATTGCCGTAACCATTAAGGCCTCGCCCCGAGTTCCGTAATGAGCTACCCAGACATTCCTGTTAGGCAGGAGATTAGAGGTATGCTGGCTGATATACTGACCCGATCGCTTGTAGACGTTTTGGAACGTCCGGACCTGCGGGTCGTGGCTGCAGGGCTTATGCCCGAGCTCGATATTTCGCTGGAGCAGTCTTTTCAGTTGGGTGAGAATCTCCTGTCTGAAGCAAGTTCAGTAACGGGGCGAGCATGTCTGAAACTAGGTGAGCCATGTTTGCGGACGCCCGGTTTAGCGCCGACATTTCTTCGCCAGGCTGTTGAACTCTTTCGACTTCTGCATAATGGGGCAGATGTCCGTCTTGCGAGCTTTGCTGCTGCCCGTGTCGCAGCGCTGTTTCATGCGCTCGATACGAATGCGGTCAATCCGCTTCCACGGGAATTGGCTCTTTGTGCGGGAGACGTTCCGGACAGCACAACGCTTCTGGCACTCTGGACTAGTCTGAAGCACCACCTGTCAAATCCTCCGGAATTCACCGAAGATGACGCAAAGCGCCTCAGACCCGTTCTTGTGCGGCTGTGGCACGTTATGGCCCCGGCAGAAACACTGATGAGTAGCGGCGGGGATTCTCGCCTGGCCGTTGATCCCGAAACTGGCCTGAACAAGTATTCTTGTTCTCATCGCCCACGCCCATGGGCCGTGACGTTCGGTTCTTCCACAGCATCCTCTTTGTCAGAACGAGGTTTCGGGGGCGCTGAATTTGCGCGCTGCATGATGATGAATGCGCTCCTGTCAAAGCAGGACCCGGATCTCGTGCAGGAAAGCATTGTCAGAAGTGCGCGTGCAGGTATCGGGCGGCATTATGGTTTGCCGGAAGATGCCGTTCTTCTGTCCGCATCCGGCACGGATTGTGAACTTGCTGTGCTTGCCCTTGTGGCGGCCGGAACAGATCGACCAGTCAGTTCCATTCTTCTGGCTCCTGATGAGACAGGGAGTGGGGTGCCCTTGGCCGCTCGTGGGCGTCACTTCGCGGGTGATAGCGCATGCTCTACGACAGTCGGAAAGGGGGAACTGATTGAGGGATTCCCCGAAGACACACAACTGTTTGGCGTTCCCATTCGGAATGAGGATGGAACCTCGCGTCTGCTTGAAGACATTAATGCGGAATGTAAGGAGTTGGCCCGACGAGAAGTGAAGGCTGGCCGACACGTCCTGCTGCATCGTTTGGATCAGTCAAAAACGGGTCTTGCAGCACCTGATATGGAAACGGTTGCAGAGTTGCAGGCTGAGTTGGGAGAGCACCTCAGTGTTGTTGTAGATGCCTGCCAGGCACGCCTTAGCCCATCGCGTGTTTCAGAATGGGTTAAAGATGGTCTGCTAGTTATGATCACAGGGTCAAAATTCTTTACCGGACCACCGTTCTGTGGGGCTCTTCTGCTGCCAGATGTAATCCTGGAGAAGATGTCATCGCTTTCGCTCCCCAAAGGCTTGAAGTCTTATGGAAATCGGGACGAGTGGCCTGAGCAGGCTGACAGGCACGCGTTGAATGAGGGCCATAATATCGGTCTGGCCCTCCGCTGGCATGCGGCTCTCGCTGAAATGGATGCGCTCTTCTCGCTTCCTGACTCCCTGATCCGCCAGAGACTCAATGATTTCATGACTGAGGCTGTTAAGCTGGTAGAGGCCAGTCCTACCTGCACGTTACTGCCAGTCGGAAAACCCATTGATGATGGTCGATGGGACGCTGTGCCGACCATTCTGTCATTTCTGGTGGAAGACCCCAAAAATCCGGATGCGCCTCTCCGACTGGAAGATGCCCGTAAGTTGCACCGGTGGCTCAATGCAGATCTTTCACCATGGGTAGGGGAGGGCGAGCCGGGGCTTCTCTGTGTTCTTGGCCAGCCTGTTCCGGTTCCACATCCCTTGGTGACTGGTCATGCCGGAGCTTTGAGATTGTGTGGCGGCGCGCGTCTGGTCTCAGGCGAGCCATCGCACGAAGGTCTGGATGAAAAGCAGCGCTTGCAGCGGGAGTGTGCAGACGCGAAACGGGTGCTTGCCAAACTTGAGCTCATTTTGGAAAACTGGGACGTTCTTCTGGACGCCAACCCTGTTCCCCGTTACGCGCCTCTCTCATGACACAGACAGACCAAGCCGTCCCTCATGGACACTTTCTTGATACGCCTGAACTGCCACGCGGTATTACCCGCTTCTGGCTGATCAGACATGCCGTTGTAGAGGCGAGTGCGCGCAAGACCATGTATGGCGCGATGGACGTTCCGCTTTGCATGGATGCGATGGCGAGCCAGCAGGGTGGATACGCTGCTTTGGCCAGACGTCTGCCGTCTGATGCTGTCTGGTATACCTCACCGCTTCAAAGGGCACGTGACACTGCCGCACAGATACGCTGCGCAGGAGCGTTTACCCACGCTGACGTCACGGTTGATCCAAGATTTATTGAACAATCTATTGGAGAGTGGCACGGAACACCGCACGATCAGTTTCTCTCTTTGCTAAGGCTGCCGCCCAATCCATTCTGGTCTTTGTCAGCCAGTGAGCTTCCGCCGGGCGGAGAAAGCATGCTGGATGTTTGTGCGCGCGTCTCCCATGGCCTGGAAGATCTTGCCAACGCAAATGCTGGTCAGGATATGGTTGTTGTGAGCCACGGTGGCGCGATCCGGGCGGCACTTTCACATGCTCTGGCCATTCACCCTGACATTGCTCTGCGCTTCACTATTCAAAATCTGTCGATTTCGATTATCGAGCGTATCAATGGGCTGTGGCGTGTTGTGGCTGTTAATGAACTGCCAGATTTTCGGGGATAAACCGGGGCTGCCTCTAAGGAGGTCATGGTTAGGTATTTTTTCTTTAAGCGAGCACTTGTCACATCCATGATGCATTGCATCAGGCAGCCGCCGAGTGCAGCCAAAATATAGGATGCGTGATGGCATTCTTGCAGAAGCTTGTATGTCAGAATTGCGAATAAGGCAGAGCAGAAATTCTTTAAAGCATTTTCCATGAGATCTTTTTGTCGTCAAAAATGGCGATAGGAAGATTTCATTAGTACTAAAGAAAGCTCTTCTGAGGGACTATTATTTTAATTTTTGTGAAACCATCGAGGGAATACTTTTTAAAAGCGAAAGTAACCGGATTTAAAAAAATCCAGATGGAGCGCTTTAAAGTACATATTTCAAGGGTAAGACCGGAAACGGAGCTTGGTGGGCACACAAGGGCTCGAACCTTGGACCCGCTGATTAAGAGTCAGCTGCTC